>JAGRLQ010000103.1 GCA_020441735.1 Nitratireductor sp. | reverse complement strand
TAGAACCAACGGACACCATACATTTCGCAGACTCGAACATATTCCACCGGCTCCGGCTCTACGACAATCGCTTCTGCAGCCTGGGCACCGGAGACAGCTACCATCGCAGCTGCGGAACCAAGAAGCATGCTCTTGATTTTCATTGTTCTGACCTCCAGTCAGATTATGAAAATCTGCAAGGTCGATTGACTGGATGCGGCAAGCAATCCGTTGGCGCTGTATGGAGGTTGTGAACTGGAGCAGGTTATTTTTTGGGCCGGTAGTCTGCCAGCCAACGCAGGGTCGCCAGCACGAACGCTGCATTCTCGTCGGCATCGGGATCCGCCAGGCCGAACGGTTCGTTGTCATCGATGCGCTGGGTAGTGAAGCCACCTGCTTCACCGAAAATTGCAACCCGCCCCTCGCCGAACGTCATTGCCATGCCTTGGGAGAGCCCGCCCGCATCGATCCGAGGTGCTGAATAAAATTCTTCATTCAGGCGAAAGGTAAGAATGGCTTCGAAACCCTGGGGGATTTGCAAAATATTGATTGCATCTGCTGGCGGAATGATCGCCTGGCCGCCGAAGGCATAGAAATGCTCGATTTTTCCAAGCCCGAGCGCGCCATCGGTTATCGGATGGCTGTTGAGCGTTCCGTGTCCCGGCTCTTCCGGTGTGCGGCGGAAATCGATATTCACATACTTGTTTTCGCTGATCGAATCATTGCGTACCGCGTGGCCGGTCATGTAGACCGCACCGAACCGGCTGGCCAGCGCAATGGTGCCGCCCGCAAAGGGTGAATGATCGGCAAGCAGCAACAGTGATCCGCCTTCTTTTACCCAGGAGACAATCAGGTCGAGCTCTTCTTCGCTGTAGATTGAGGGAACGTCTATGGTCGAGTAACGGCGGTAATCGCCTGCTCCCGAGCGCGAATACGCATTGACGATGGCCAGGATTTCCGTTTCGGCAAGCCGCTCGGCGGTCAGCGGTCCGTCAAGCCATTGAGTCTGAAAACCATCAGTTTCCACCAGCATGGCAAATGGCTCATATGCGCCGCGCTGCAGATAGGGGCTGACATAGCGATGAATGACGATCCGCGGTCCGGTCTGCGCTTCGTAGGCGGGATTTTCGTTTGTATAGGTGTATTCGGTAAACGCAAACTGCCGTTCACTGGCCGAAAGGGGATTGTAAACGGCAAATATCAGAAGCGCGGCAACAAAGCCGGCTGAAATACGTCGGGTGGCCTGGTTCATCCGGTTTTCTCCAGGCCTTTGAGTTCTTCCTCATACCGTGAAATGCTGTCGCCCAGCGCTTCAATGAGCGGACCGACCTTCTGCTCGAAGCGCCGCCACTTGCCCATTGAGGAACTGTAAACTGGCTGGCGAACCTGCCAGGCCGAAAGGGTTTTGACCGATTTCTGCGATTCCTCACGTGAAAGAACGCCATCTTCCCAGTCCAGGTCGAGATAGTCGATCAAGCCACGGGCGCACAACTCGGTGTTGCTGACCACGTCCTCGTAGTAGACATGGTGGATTTGGCCGGGAAACAGCGTATCCCAATAGTCCATCAGTGCCTGATAATGGCGGTAATAATTGCCCAGCACCGCAAGGTCGGTCTTGTAGTGGTTGTGGGCAGGCGTCATGCCGTTGGTGAAGATCGACACGCAAGTGTCGGCAGGATGGCGCCGGCAATGAATGATCCTGGCCTTGGGAAACATCAGAAAAATCAGGCCGATATTCATGAAATTGTGCGGCAGTTTGTCGGTAAAGCGCCGGGCAACTCCGGCTATCTGGCGCGCGCCTTCCAGATAGCCAATCGCCATTTTCGTGATGTCCGCCCGCGTCAGTGCCGTTACCTTATTGAGAAAATCAGGGGCAGGGGTGTGCAGCAGACCCAGCCTGCCGGCAATGTCATCCATCATCGGCATTTCGCCGCCGGGTGTTATCGCTGAATGGGCGGCAACGAGGCTTTCAACCAACGTTGTTCCCGAACGCGGCATGCCGACAATGAAGACTGGCCGTGCCTGGGAATCGCCCCACTTTGAGCGCGGCTCCAGAAACACCCTGGTGAAAGCCCGCTGATTGTTCTCGAAAGCCTGCTCGATGGGAAGGGGTTTTGCCGGCTTCCCGATTGCGTTGGCAGCAAGATAGCGCTCGAAAGCACGATCATGCTCACCGCCATCCTCCAGTGCCTTGGCGGCGCCAAAGTGCAGGGCGGCAATCTGGTAGGGCGGCGCCTTTGTTTCGCCGGCAATTGCCGCTTCAACCTGTTGAAGATAGCCGGGGACTTCCTCCGGCTTGAATCGGTGAATATTGGAGATGCCGTAAATTGCCAATGGGTGGGTTGGGCGCATCTCAAGCGTTTTACGATAGCATTCAAGCGCCTTGTCATGATCGCCCATATAAGTGTGGCAATTGCCGATCTGAAACACCAGTTCCGCGTCGTTCGGCGTAAGCGCGAGTGCCCGTCCGAAGGCTTCGATCGCGCCCTGCGGATCACCGGAGTTTTCAAGGATCTGTCCGCGCAATTGCCAGCCGGGTGCATTGGTCGGCTGCAATTCGACCGCCTTGAGGGAATACTGCTTGGCTTGCTTGAAGTCTCTTGCTTCCGCATTGAGTTTGGCAAGCCAGATCAGCAGATTGGCATCATTCCTGTGTTGTGGCAGGACCTTCTGCAGGTAGCTGATGGCTTGCGGCCACTCCCGGTTTGCCTGATGGATTGAGGCAGCACTCAAAAGCGCGTCGAGATTTCTCCGGTCGCGCTTGAGTGCGGCCTGTATCTGCCCCATGGCGGACATGCGCTGCATGGGGTCCATGCTTGCAGCTTGCGGCGGGCTGATCATTCCGGGTTTTCTCCCGATAGCGCTTCCAGCGCCTTGTCATAATCGGCAACATGGGAGCCGATGACGTCAATCAGGGGTTGTAGCTGGCGTTCATAATGGCGCCAGCGGCCGCTGGAAGATGTGTAGACGGGTTGGCGGACCTGCCAAGCCGACAGAGTCTTGACGGAGCGTTGCGAGCCCTGGCGGTCCATAACGCCATCTTCCCACTCAAGCCCCAGATAATCGATCATCCTGCGGGCCACCAACTCGGTATTGACGACCATGTCCTCGTAAAAGACATCAAGAATGGCACCGGGGAACAACTCGTGCCAGTGCTGCATCACGCTGCGATACTGGATGTAGTAGAGCCCCAGGGATTTGAGATCGGTTTTGTATTGGTTGTGGTACGGCCGCATTGAGTTGGAATAGAGTGACACCGCGTTGTCGAGCGGGTTGCGCATGCAATGAATGATCTTCGCATTGGGAAACATCAGCTTGATCATGCCGATGCGGACGAAGTTATGCGGCATCTTGTCGGTGAAATGCGGTGTGGTGCCATGCACGATCCTGGTCATTTCAAGATAGTGCCGGGCCATTTCCCTGCTTTCCTCTGGAGTGATCCTCTCAAGGCGGGAGACAAACAACGCGGTGTTATTGGATTGAATGCCGAGGGGCTTGGCCAATCCGCCCATATAGGACTGTTCATCGCCGGCGGTGATCTGCGAATGCGCACCGCATATGCTTTCCGTCAGTGTCGTCCCTGAACGCGGCAGACCGAGAATGAAAATTGGCTGATCGGTTTCTAGCCCGTATCCCTTTTCTTGTCTTGAGACAACGAACGCCTTGGTAAAGCCGGCTTTCGCATTGGCAATTTCGTTGAACACATTTTTGTTCGATGAAGGAATACGGAGTTCGTTGGCTTTCTTCAGATAGTCGAATGCCTTTTCGTATTCACCGCAATCGTGGAAAACCTTGCCGGCGCTGTAGAGCACTGACGCCCGGTGACTGTCTATCTGCTGTCTTTCAAGAGATGCCAGCAACTGCGGCTCGATGGCCTCGGCTTCCTCTTTGGTGAATTTATGGTTGTGGCTGCGCCGGTACAGTGCTTCGGCGTCAAAGGGATCGATTTCGATGATGCGTTCATACACCTCGTCGGCTTCCGCCATCCTGCCGGCACTCTTGTAGCTTTCGGCAAGCTGATTGAGCAGGATCAGGTGGCCAGGCATGAACTTCAGTGCCCGATCCAGAAGCTCCACGGATTTGTCGGCAGCTCCCATCTTCATCAGGACGTCCGAGTAAATCAGATAGGAATCAGGGTCTCGTGGCGCCACGTCCAACAGCTTGCGCGCATATTTTCTCGCCTGCACAAGCTCCAGAGGCTTGGTAAACGCTTCGACCGTGCGCTTGAGGATTTCCGGATCGTTTTTCCGGAAACTCAGGGCTTTCTTGTAATGCTTCTGCGCTTCTTCCCAGCGCTCATCGGCAGCGTGAAGCACGCCGATATTACACCACAGTTCCGGATTCTTCGGATCGTTCCTGAGGATGCCTTCCATCTGCCGCATCAGTTGCAGCCGTTGCGGCGTCGAGAGTTTTGCCGGATCGACATTCAGCATCGAACAAGGCCCTGTTTCTGGTTGGTGTGCAAGTTTCAACGGATCGATACAATCTAGAACACTGGATGTCCATTTGGAACCATCTCGATCCATCTCTTCGGATGCCGTTCACCGGGAATATCTGGTAAACGGGAATATCTGGTAAAAAGGTAGAGATTGTGGAGGAACAACCGGGTAGCCCGCACTAGTCTTTCGTGTCGAAATGCGGCTGTCTGACATTACGCTACGTAATTCCTCTTGATATTTGCGATTGAATCGTGTCCGATAGCCCCATCTGGTGAGGGAAGACATGCCCGCGGGAACCTCGTCGTCGATGCGCTGTTCGTGGGTATTGGCCGCATCGCATAAAGGTCAGTTCGGTTCGAAGGCCGAAACGCGCGGTGCAGGGTTCCAGAGGGGCTTGATGTGCCGCGATCGCTGCCGCAGGAGGATTTCTTCCCCGGATTTTGAGTGGGCGCAGGCACAAAATGACGTGCATTGAGGTGCTGTGCTACATGTTTGGCTGGGTATTCGGGCATCCGCGCAAATGGCAGAACCTGAATGTGCCGGACAGGGGCGGTTGGTTATGGCGTTGTCGCGGGTCTTACAAGACGTGACATGCGCCGATGCAGCGGGTGAGGTGTTCCCATGTGCAACTGGAAGAAATGGATTTGGCCGGGCATTCTTGCAACGGTGTTGTTGACGGCGCTTGCCATGCTCATGCGCTCCGGCGCGATCGAGCAGGATCTGCAGGCAAAGGCGCTGGACGGTCTTTCAGCAAATCACGGCTGGGCGCAGGTTGCGCTTGACGGGCGTGATCTGACCCTGACGGGCGTTGCACCATCGGAAGAGGCGGTGGGTGAAGCGCTCCGGATTGCCGGAGACGCCTATGACGTACGGGTCGCGAAATCGGAAGCCACGCTGTTGCCGGTTGCCGATCCCTTCGCGCTTTCGGCCATCAAGGAAGAGAGCGGCAGGATAACGCTCACCGGCAGTGTTCCGAGCGAACAGATACGCGCTGGCATTGTCGAGGCGGCCAAGGCAGCCGGAGGCGGGGAAGTTGACGATCAACTCACCCTAAACCGGGGCGCGCCGGATGGTTTTTCCGACCTTGCCTCATTCGGCATTTCCCAACTCAAGGGCCTCGTTTCAGGTAAGGCGTCGCTGGTTAATACCGACCTGTCGGTCGAAGGGTTGGCAGCGTCGACGGATGACTTCAGCGCCATCGCTTCGGCACTCTCCGGCAGCCTGCCCGGTGGCGGCATGCTCGCCTCGAGCAGTATCGTGCCCCCAGCGGTTTCTCCCTATTCACTTGCAACCGAAACATCCCCGGAAGGCATGGTGTTGAGCGGATATGTTCCCGATGAGGGCAGCCGCGCTGCCCTGCTGGAGGCAGCCCGCAGCGTTTCGGACAATGTTACCGACCGTTTGCAACTGGCCAGCGGGGTTCCCGATGGGGTCTCCTGGCCGGATGCGGGCAGTTTTGCGATCTCGGCTGCAGGCCGCCTGCTCAGCGGTACGGTTTCCCTGAGCGGCCCGGTTCTTTCAGTCGAGGGAATGGCAAAAGACGCCGATGCTAAAAGCTCGATCGAGAGTGATCTGGCCAATGCGATGCCGGGCGGCGTATCGCTGGGAACAAGCAACATCGAACTCCCGGTTGTCAGCCCGTACACCTGGAGCTTCGAGAACATGGAAGGTTCAGCGCCGGTCCTTTCCGGCTATCAGCCGGACGAGGCATTTGGTGCTGCCAATGTCGAGCAGGCCGCAGCATCGCTTGGAAGCAGCCAGCCCGTTACCAATGCGCTGGCCATCGGCGCTGGTGCACCGCGCGGACTGGCTGCGGCTGCTTCCGTCGCCATTCAGGCGGCAAGCCGTCTGTTAAACAGCAAAGCGCAAATCACCGGGACCGATCTGATGGTTACGGGCGAGGCGCTGTCGGATCAGGCTGCAAGCGAGATTCGGGCGAGGGTTGAAAACGGTCTGCCGCCCGGTTTCGTCGGAAAGCATGATATCTCCGTGAGAACGGTGGAGGCGGCAACCATGCTCGATCCTGAGCAGTGCCAGCAGGCGCTGGTGGACACACTTGCCCAAAACTCCATCCGTTTTGAAACGGCGAAGGACATCATTCATGAGGATTCCTACGCCCTGCTTGATCGCCTGGCCTTTCTGGTGAAACGCTGCCCGACAGTGACGATCGAAATCGGCGGACATACCGACTCCGATGGCTCCGACGAGTACAACCAGGGTCTCAGCGAGGACAGGGCGAACGCCGTGCGGTTTTATCTTGTGCACAACGGGGTTTTCGTCGGCCGGCTGAAGGCGGCAGGCTATGGAGAAACCAAACCGATAGGCGACAATGCGACGGAGGAGGGCAAGGCCCGCAACCGCCGCATCGAATTCACCGTTATCCGATAAAGGAGGAATGCCATGTGGTACCTCATCGAACAGCTTTTCCTGTTTCTCGTCATCGCATTTGTGATCGGGCTGATTGTCGGATGGGTAACATCCGAGAAGAAACCCGTTTAAGTGTCTGATCAACAGGAGAAAATGTCATGACCATGCTTATTCTTCAGACACTGCTGCTGATGGCGATCGCCTATATATTGGGCTGCATTCTCGGCTGCCTGCTGCATCAGTTCTTTGCCGCTGCGCCGAAGGGTGAAACCGTGCCTGCTGCACCGGTAGCCGCCCCTGTCGCCGCGAGAGTGATACCGCCGGCACCGCCACCACCGCCGGCTTCGATGCCGGTGGCTGCCAAGCCGAAGCCGGCACCGGCCAGAAAGCGCGTATCGAAACCGAAGCCGAAACCGGCACCCAAGGCCCCCACGGTCAAAGACGATCTGAAGCGCATCAAGGGGGTCGGCCGGCAGAATGAGGCGCGCCTCAATGCCATTGGTGTTTCCACCTTTGCCCAGGTCGCAAAGTGGAGCAAAAGAGAGCAGGCCGAAATCGGTGAACGCCTGGCATTTCCGGGCCGCATCGAGCGCGAGGAATGGGTCAAGCAGGCGGCCATCCTTGCCAAGGGCGGTGAGACGGCCTTCTCGAAGCGGGTGGCCAAGGGCGAGGTCCTGTCCTCCACCGGCAAGGCGGCAAGCAGCGATTTAGGCAGCAAGCCGCCGACGATTGCCAAGCCGCGGGGTGGCAAGGGCGACAATCTGACCCTGATCGATGGCGTCGGAACAGCCATTGAGAAAAAGCTGTTTGCCCTTGGCATCTACCATTTTGACCAGATCGCAAAATGGACAAGTGCACATGAAACCTGGATTGGCAACGAACTTGGTTTCCCCGGCAGACCAGAGCGCGAGAACTGGGTGAAGGAGGCCAAAATCCTGGCTTCCGGCGGCATGACCGAGCACGCCAGACGCGTCGAGGCGGGTAAGGTCGGCACCAGCCGCCGGACCGGCATCGTACGGAAGAAATAGGCATCGCCGGATCAACAAAAGCAACAGGCCTGCCGCCAGCAGCAGGCCTGTTTGCGTTTCCGGCGTCTGGTATTTGTGGCTCGACCGCCGTCAGTGCGTGTCGTTGGCTTCAAAAAAGGTGGCAACCCGTTCCGCAAGCGGTCGTTCGCCCAGATCGGGCACATGGCCCGCATCGGCAATTTCCATCCGTTCCATGCCGGGATGCATCTCCGCCATTTTCTGAACCGTCGATTCTTCCAGCAGGTCGGTGTTCTTCCCCCGGATCAGCATCAGCGGATGCTTTGCGAGCCCGGCAAACTGCGCCCACATGGTCGGCAGAGGCGAATCGAGGTCAATTTCGGCCATCGTCTTGTTGAGCTTCGGGTCGAAGTCGCGCACCAGGCCGGGCTTCTTGTCGTTTTCGCGGTAGATCATGCGCGCATGGCGCTCCCAGTCCGAAAGACTGCGCTTTGGAAAATCGCGCTCTCCGGCAAGTTTCAGCCGTTCGGTTGCTTCCGCCCAGTCCCTTGCCGTGTGATCGGCTTCCAGCGTCTTCTTGATGCGCACGAGACCGGCTCCCGCGATTTCCGGGCCGATGTCATTCAGGATCACCGATTGCATGATGCCCGGCCGCATTGCTGCAAGCAGCATGCAGATGAGCCCGCCGCGTGATGTGCCAATGAAATGCGCATGCTGTAATCCGGCGGCCACCAGTCCCTGAATTGCATCATCGGCTTCGATGCCAAGATTGTAGTTCTGCCAGTTGGGATCGTATTGCGAGCGGCCCCGGCCGCGATAGTCGAGCGTCAGCACGCGCCGGGGTGTCTGCGCCTCGACGGAAAGATACATGGCAAGCTCATGGAAATCGCGCGAATTGCGAGACAGGCCGGAAAGGCAGACGACCGGAACCGCATCGCGATTCTCCCAGCCGTAACAACGGCCGGCAAGCTTCAGACCATCGGAAGCCGAGTAGGCGAGTTCCCGCCAGTGTTCCATCGTTCTTGGATCAACCCTTGTGTCTTGTCACCCGTTCTTCCGGCGCGATATACCGTATTCAATACGACCGCCCATGCAACCTCAAGCAGGGATTTCCAAACTCTGTGGGCAAAGGGAATCGGGCTATGCAGGCGGCGGGCCTCCTTCACCCTGTTTGCAGCTTCCGCTTGCCGTTTGCCGGGTGCATGGGTATGGTCGCGCGGTTTCCGCAGGAGGGCTTTTCGCCCGCAAGTCAAAACCTGCACAATACGGAGTAAAAATCATGTTCAGGGGATCGTTCACCGCGCTCGTCACGCCGTTCGACAGCAAGGGCCAGGTGGATGAGAAGGCCTTTCGCGAGTTCGTCGAATGGCAGATCGCCGAAGGCAGCAACGGCCTGGTTCCCGTCGGAACCACGGGCGAGTCGCCAACGCTGAGCCATGAGGAGCATGATCGTGTTGTCGCGATCTGCGTCGAGGTTGCCAACAAGCGCGTGCCGGTGATTGCCGGTGCCGGCTCCAACAATACCGCTGAATCGGTGCGCCTTGCCAGGCATGCCGAAAAAGTGGGAGCCGATGGCGTTCTGGTGGTTACCCCCTATTACAACAAGCCGACCCAGCGCGGGCTCTATGAACACTTCAAGGCGGTAGCCGAAGCCGTCAGCCTGCCGATCATCATCTACAATATTCCGCCGCGNNGACATGACGCCCGAGACGATGGGGCGGCTGGCGAAGGACTTCGCCAATATTGTTGGCGTCAAGGATGCTACCGCCAAGCTCGACCGGGTCAGCGAACAGCGCATCACCTGTGGCAAGGATTTCATCCAGCTTTCCGGCGAAGATGCAACGGCCATCGGCTTCAACGCCCAGGGCGGCGTCGGTGCCATTTCGGTGACTGCCAATGTTGCGCCGCGCCTTTGTTCGGAGTTTCAGCAGGCAACGCTGGCGGGCGACTTCAAGACCGCGCTCGATTATCAGGACCGGCTGATGCCGCTGCACAAGGCAATCTTCATGGAACCCGGCCTTGCCGGTGCCAAATATGCCTTGTCCCGGCTTGGCAGGGCAGAGAATGTCGTGCGCTCTCCGCTGACCACGGTGGAAGCCGCCACGGCGCAGGCAATCGACTCGGCAATGGCCCATGCCGGCCTGCTGAACTAGAACAACTTCGTTTTTTGACGGAAACAGGCAAAGCGGGGTGCGCACGCATTCCGCTTTGCTTCGATAGCCGTTTCGCAGATAAGAATGGCCATGGCCAAGAAGAAGAAAGACGATACCAACGGCAAGCTCATCGCCGACAACCGCAAGGCGCGCCACAACTATGAGTTCGTGGAGACGCTGGAGGCTGGCCTGGTTTTGACCGGTACGGAGGTAAAGTCGCTGCGCAACGGCAAAGCCAACATCGCCGAAAGCTACGCCACCGAAGAAGGCGGCGAGATCTGGCTAATCAACTCCTACATTCCGGAATATCTTGAAGGTAACCGAAACAATCACGAGCCGCGCCGCAAGCGCAAGCTGCTGCTCAACAAGCGCGAAATGGTGAAATTGATCAACGCGGTTTCCCGCGATGGCATGACGATCGTTCCCAACAGGCTCTATTTCAATGAGCGCGGCCGGGCCAAGCTGCAGATCGCGCTCGCAAAGGGCCGGAAGGCGCATGACAAGCGCCAGGTTTCCAAGGAACGTGACTGGAAACGCGAACAGGGCAGGCTGTTGCGCGAAAAGGGTTAAATGCCATGCACCCAAACCCGGTATTCAGGAAGCAAACGGAAACAGCAAACATCGCCTTCGCCCGCCAGCGGAGCTTTGGTGTGCTGGCCGTGAACGGCGAGGAAGGCCCGTTGCTGAGCCACATCCCGTTCAATCTCTCACAAGACGGCAACTACCTTGAAGCGCACCTGGTGCGCTCCAATCCGATCCTCCGCCTGCTGGACGAACCGCAGCCGGCGGTGGTCGCCATAACCGGCAGCGATGCCTACATCTCGCCTGACTGGTACGGTGTCGAGGACCAGGTGCCGACCTGGAACTATGTCGCCGTCCATCTGCGTGGTGCGCTCAAGCGCCTGCCGGACGACGCCCTCCATCCCATCCT
>JAGRLQ010000102.1 GCA_020441735.1 Nitratireductor sp. | reverse complement strand
GAAGATCAACCCGGAGCGCATGCGGGCCAATGCCATCGAAGCGGCTGAACAGTGCGGTATACTATCTGTTCCCACGTGCCGCGAAATGGTGCGGCTCGATACGCTGCTCAACGAATGGGACACGGACCGCGCCCTCATCTTTGCCGATGAAGCGGCAGAGGAAACCAACCCTTTGGCAGCGCTCAAACCCTGCCGCGGCAGGCCGCTCGGCCTGCTGATCGGGCCGGAGGGCGGATTTGCGCAGGCTGAACGGGAACAAATCCTGGCGCTGGAAAACACGGTGACGATTTCGCTTGGTCCAAGAATTCTGCGCGCCGATACGGCAGCGGTTGCAGCCCTTGCCGTCATCCAGGCAGCTTGCGGCGACTGGTAAACGTCAAGCTCAGGACAACGCAACGTTCAAAAAGTTTCACTTGCGGTTTCTACCCTGCCTTCATAGGGGTTTGCGGCAACAAGCGTCTAACAAAGGTCACACGCATGGCACGCGATACGGTTGATGACAGGTCACTGGAAAGCTTCGAGCAGATGCTTGAGTGGTTTACCGAGGGCTGCAAGCCGAAGGCCGAGTGGCGCATCGGAACCGAGCACGAGAAGTTTGCGTTCTACACCGAAGATCACAGTCCGGTACCCTATGAAGGCGATTGCGGGATCGAAGCCCTTCTGAAAGGCATGCAGGCCGAACTCGGCTGGGAAGCGATTACCGATGAGGGCCGGATCATCGGCCTTGCCGGAGGCGACGGCGAAGGGGCCATATCGATCGAGCCTGGCGGGCAGTTTGAGCTGTCGGGTGCACCGCTTGAAACCATTCACGAGACCTGCCGGGAATCGAACCAGCACCTGCGCGCCATCAAGGCGGTCGGCAAGGAAATGGGCATGGGCTTTCTGGGACTCGGCTCAAGCCCGGTATGGACCTTCGAGGAAACGCCGCGCATGCCGAAGAGCCGCTACAAGATCATGTCGGCCTATATGCCGAAGGTCGGCAGCCGCGGCCTGGACATGATGTACCGCACGGCAACGATCCAGGCCAATCTGGATTTCTCCGATGAAGCCGACATGCGCCGCAAGCTGCAGGTATCGCTGAGACTGCAGCCGCTGGTGACGGCGCTGTTCGCCAATTCCCCCTTTACCGACGGCGAACCCAATGGCGAACTTTCCTGGCGCGCCGGCGTGTGGCGCGATGTCGACAACCAGCGTGGCGGCTATCACCCGCAAATGCTCGATCCGGCTTTCGGTTTCGAGGAATACGTCAACTGGTGCCTCGACATTCCGATGTATTTCATCATCCGCGATGGCCGTTACATCGACATGACGCACATGACTTTCCGGGACTTCTTCGAAGGCAAGGCCGGAGGGGAAATCCCCGGCGTCGTGCCGACTATGGGTGACTGGTCCAACCATGTCAGCACGGTGTTCCCCGATGTGCGGCTGAAGCGGTTCCTGGAAATGCGGGGTGCCGACGGCGGACCGTGGCGGCGCATCTGCGCCCTGCCGGCGCTTTGGGCCGGGCTGCTTTATGATTCACAGGCGCTGGATGCGGCGGAGGACTATGTGCGCGACTGGTCGGCAGAAGAGGTCGGTGTGCTACGAGACGCCGTGCCGGAAAAAGGCCTTGACGCCGAAATCCGCGGCATCTCCATGCTGGAAGCCGGAAAGCATGTTCTGAACATCGCCAAGGGTGGGCTTGAGCGGCGCAACTACCTCAATGGCGAGGGTTTTGACGAACGGCTCTTTCTCGTCCCGCTGGAAGAAGTGGTTGCTGCCGGACGCACCTCGGCAGACAACCTGCTGTGGATGTATCGCGGCCCATGGCAGGGCGATATCGACCGGGTGTTCGAGGAAATGGCCTATTAGGCCGCCTGTTCAGGCCCTGCGATCATCGCGGAAGCGGACATTCTCCGCTCTTGCGGTGAAGGCCACGCGCACGGTGTTTCCGCGTTGCTCCAGCACGTTGCAATCATAGCGAACGCTGTCAGGCTCGACGTAGAGGAAAAAACGGTCGGGGATGCCCATCAGGCCGGATACGGTCAGCTTCGCGCCGTCCTCGGCATAATCGCGCATGGCTGCGTGAAAGCGCTGATCCTGTCCTTCGACGACCAGCCAGGCAAGCCGATTGGAACGCCGGGCATCGGCACGCTTCAACGGAGCTGTTGAAGCCATCCTTCCTTTGGATGCCGCTTTCGACGAGCCCAATTCCGCCCCACTTCTTGTTATTGCGGTTTCAAGCACTTAGTTAATCCGATGTGATCATTTCCAAAGATCACGCTAGTCGAGTATGGTTAATGCGACCTTAAACCGGCACAGTAAGGGAGGCACCCCGTGAATCCGCTTTTCGTCATGCTCAACCAGATGCAGAAGGCACAGGGGCAATCCTCGCTGGCCGAACAGATGGCCGGCCAGTTCGGTGTCCAGCAGGACCAGGCCCAAAAAGCCATCGAGGCGCTGATGCCTGCCTTTGCCCAGGGCTTTCGCCGCAATGTCAGTTCACCGCAGGGGTTTGCAGAAATGATGCAGGCGCTGGCGAGCGGAAACCACTCCCGATACATGCAAAATCCCATGGAGGCCTTTTCGCCCAACGGCATGGCGGACGGGAATGCCATTCTCGGCCATCTCTTCGGCAACAAGGAAGTCAGCCGCGCCGTCGCCAAACAGGCTGAGGCTGCCAGCGGCCTTTCCCAGACCATCCTGAAACAGATGCTGCCCGCATTGGCCCCGATGCTGATGGGGGGCCTGTTTCAACAGATGATGGGCGGTCAACAGGCACAGGCTCAGACTGCCAATGCCTTTGGTGGCAGTGGAGGCGGCATTCTAGGCCAGATTCTCGAACAGATGATGCGCAATGGCGGCATGCCCGGCGGGCTGCCTGGCGGCAGCAGCCAGCGCCGCGCACCCCAGGGGCGAAACCCGCTTGAAGAAATCCTCGAACAGATGACCGGCCGCAGAGGACCAGCCGGGGCACCCGGCGGTTCGCCAGGAAGATCATCGGGCGGGGGAAGCGACAATCTCGGCGACATTTTCAACGACATGCTGAGAGGCGGACGTGGCGGGGATGCTCCCTATCCCGATGCCGGTGAAAGCGACAGCGACCCATACGCTCAGAACGATCCTTACGGACAGCCGGAAAGCCGGCGCGACTACGACGAGCCGGAGGAGGAGACCACCCGGTCAGACCATCAGGGCTATCCAAAGGGAACCGGGCTTGAAGATCTCTTCGGTGATCTTTTCAAACCACCGGGCGGAACCTCGCCGAAGTACGAGAAGGACATCGAGTCCATTTTCGATCAGTTTCTCGGCAAGAAATAGCCGGTTCCGTTTCTCACGGATTGAATCGCCGGCGTTTACCTCGCTGAAACCCCGCTTTCCTAGAATTGCCTGATCCTCTTACGGAAAGGCAATTCATCATGTCGGACAAACGGTTTCAGCCGGTCTCAGGCCTCGACCTGCCGCGTTTTGCAGGCGTTCCAACTTTCATGCGCCTGCCGCAGGTCGATCCGGCTTCCAAGGAACTTTCCGAGGTCGACATCGGACTGATCGGCGCGCCATGGGATGGCGGCACCACCAATCGGCCGGGTCCACGCCACGGGCCGAGGCAAATCCGCGACCAGTCGACGATGATCCGCGCCCAGAACGGGCATACCGGTGTCAGGCCCTACGAACTGGTCAATTGCGCCGATCTCGGCGATGTCGGACCCAATCCGGCCAGCGTCGACGACAGTCTCGTGCGGTTCACCGCCTATTACGACCGCATCAGGGAGGCAGGCGTTCTACCGCTCACCGTCGGCGGCGACCATCTGTGTACCCTGCCGATCCTGCGCTCGCTCGGCCGCGATAAACCGCTCGGCATGATCCATTTCGACAGCCACACTGATCTCTTCCACTCCTATTTCGGCGGCTTCAAATATACCCACGGAACGCCATTCCGGCGGGCTGTTGAAGAGGGCCTGCTTGATCCCAAACGCGTCTGCATGATCGGTATTCGCGGCACCGCCTATGACAGCGAGGACCGGGAGTTCGCCGACAGCGTGGGCATTCGCGTCATTGCCATCGAAGAATTCTTCGAGCGCGGCGTTGCAGACGTCATGAAGGAAGCGCGCGCGATTGCCGGCGATGCGCCCACTTACGTTTCCTACGATATCGATTTCGTCGATCCGACCTTCGCGCCCGGCACGGGAACGCCCGAAGTCGGCGGACCGAATTCGTTCCAGGCCATCGAAGTGGTACGCCATCTCGACGGGCTCAACTTTGCCGGTGCCGATCTGGTGGAAGTCTCGCCACCTTTCGATCAAAGCGGCAACACGGCCTATCTCGCTGCTTCCATCCTGTTCGAACTGCTGTGCGTCATGGCCGCATCGCACAGCGGCAAATCCTTAAGACCAGGGAGACATCAATGAACCCGCCAGCCCTCGCCATTTCCGGCCTTGCCAAGCATTTCGACAAGCCTGCAGTTCAGGACCTCTCGCTGACCATCCGACCAGGCGAATTCTACGCCCTGCTCGGCCCCAACGGAGCCGGCAAGACGACGACGCTGAAAATGGTGGCCGGCCTGCTGGTGCCCGATGCCGGGCGCATATCGGTCTTCGGCCATGACATGTTGAACGATCCTGTCGGTGCCAAGCGGATCACGGCATGGGTGCCGGACGAGCCGATGATCTATGACCGGCTGACACCACTTGAATATCTCGAATTCGTTGCCGGGTTGTGGAACGTGCCAGGCGACAAGGCGCAACATGCAGCCCATGAAATTCTCGACATGCTGCAACTGGCGCCCCATGCGGATGAACGCTGCGAAGGGTTCTCAAAAGGCATGCGCCAGAAGGTGGCGCTGGCTGGCGCGCTCATTCACGAGCCGAGGCTGATCATTCTCGACGAGCCGCTGACCGGACTTGATGCCGGGTCTGCCCGGCTGGTCAAGGACGTGCTGCTGCGCCGGGTCGAAGAAGGCTGCACGGTAATCCTGACGACCCACATTCTCGAAGTGGCAGAACGCATGGCGCAGCGCATCGGCGTCATCGCCCGGGGCCAACTGGTCTGCGAAGGAACGCTGGAAGAACTCCGCGAGGCAAGTGGCGGGCATGAGAGCCTGGAAGACATTTTCCTGAAGGTTGTTGCCGAAAGCGGCAAGAATGCTGAAGAGCAGGAACGCGCGGCATGATCCGGCCTAATTCCACGCTCTGGTTCGCGCTTCATGAATTGCGGATTTCCTGGCGCGATCTCTATGCCATGCTGTCGGCAAACCGGCCCGGACGCGGCAAGCGAATTGTGATCATTGGCAGCGGTATCCTGCTCGCCCTGCACTTTCTCGCATGGGCGGCATTAAAGGGAATCGGTGTTGCAACCATCGCACCCGATCTTCCGACGCTGGTCATGGTCAGCGGCTTTCTGCTGCTGCCGCTGTCGCTGATGGCCTCGCAGGCGATGGAATCGATTACCCGGGCCTTTTACAGCCGATCCGATCTTGAACTGATCCTGGCCTCGCCTGCACCATCGCGAAAGCTGTTCTTCGTGCGCATGCTGGCCATTGCGCTTTCAACCAGCGGGCTGACGCTGATCGTCTCGGCTCCCGTCATCAACATGCTGGCAATCATCGATGGTCCGGCCTGGCTACTCGCCTATCCAGTGATCTTTTCGCTCGGCATGGGCGCAACCAGCGCCGCCATCCTGCTGACCATGGGAATGTTTACGGTCCTGGGGCCGAAGCGCACACGGCTTATCGCCCAGATCGTTGCGGCAGTCGTCGGCGCAGGCTTTGTTATCGGCGTACAATTGCTGGCGATTGCCTCCATCGGCTCGATCTCGCGGCTTGCCTTTTTGCAGTCTGAAACACTGCTCAATGCCGCGCCCGCTGCCGATCATTTCATCTATCTTCCCGCACTGGGCGCCATGGGCGATTTCGGCGCCGCAGGTACGGTGTCTATCTCGGCCATCATCCTGTTTGCGGCCACCCTGGCGCTGACCGCCGGACAATATGGCCATATCGTTCTGAAGGCTGGCTCCATCGACCAGAATGCAGGCAGCAAAAGCAGGAGCCGGGTTTTATTTTCCAATGCCGGCGCTGCGGCCGTGCTGCGGCGCAAGGAATGGAAACTGCTACTACGCGACAAGTGGCTGATCTCGCAGACGCTGATGCAGCTTTTGTACCTCATCCCGCCAGCTTTCATGCTTTGGAACAATTACGGCGACGACCATTCCGCCATGGTCGTGGTGGTGCCGGTCATCATCATGGCATCCGGCCAGCTTGCCGGCGGGTTGGCGTGGCTTGCGATTTCCGGCGAGGACGCACCGGAACTGGTAACAACGGCGCCGGTTTCCCCTCGCCAGGTGATCCGCGCCAAAGTGGAAGCGGTATTGTCGAGCGTGGCCTTTGTCGTTGCGCCGCTGCTGTTCGTTACCGCGCTACTTGCACCCCGGGCCGCACTGATCGGCCTTGCCTGCGTTGCCGCTTCCGTGGTGTCTGCGACCATGATTCAGCTCTGGTTCCGCAGTCAGGCGAAACGCAGCAGTTTTCGCCGCCGCCAGACTTCTTCCCGCGTTGCAACGCTTTCCGAGGCGTTCTCCTCCATTCTGTGGGCAGGTGTTGGCGGGTTGTGGATCGCCGGCTCCATCGCTGCAATCGTCGTCGCCATGCTGGTAGCCTGCGGCCTGGCGTTTACCTGGTGGATCAGTCCGGCAAGGCAGAGCTTCAGAGCGCGGCGGAGCTATTCCAGGCAGGTGGTTTCCTGACCACCTCATGCGGCATTGCTTCAATTTTTTTGACTGCCGATAGGCCAGCCGTTCTGCTAAACAGCAGGCAGCAACAATCTGTGCCACCCGCACGAACCAATCTGGCTGAAATATCATGTCCTTGAACCACGGAAGGGAACAACTGGCCATTCCCGGCCCGTCCGTCATTCCCGATCGGGTGCTTAATGCGATGCACCGCCCCTCGCCGAACATTTACGAAGGCGAGTTGATCGACATCACCGCAAGCCTGTATCCCGATCTCAAGGCGGTTGCCCGCACTGCTCATCATGCAGCGATCTATATTTCCAACGGTCATGGCGTCTGGGAGGCTGCCCTTCGCAATACGCTGACCGAAGGCGACCACATCCTGGTGCTTGCCACCGGCCGGTTTGCCAATGGCTGGGCCGATCTCGCCGGCAGTCTGGGCATCCATTGCGAGCGGCTCGATTTCGGCATGCAGGGCGATGCCGATCCGGCAAAACTCGAGGAAGCGCTAAAGGCCGATACCGAGAAGCGCTACAGAGCCGTCCTTGTGGTGCAGACCGATACCGCTTCCTCCGTACGCAACGATGTGCCGGCGCTGAGGAAGGCAATCGACAATGCCGGCCACGACGCGCTGTTCATGGTCGACTGCATCGCTTCGCTCGGCTGCGACCGCTACGAGATGGATGAATGGGGTGTCGATGTTACCGTGGCAGCCTGCCAGAAAGGGCTCATGACACCTGCGGGCATCGCCTTTCTTTTCTTTAACGATAAGGCTGCCGCCGCGCGGGCGCGCGCCAATCCGGGCCTTTATTGGGACTGGCATCCGCGCGCCAATCCGGAAATCTATTACCAGCAATTCGGCGGAACGGCACCGACCCAGCATCTTTACGGCCTGCGTGCAGCGCTCGACATGATGGTGGTCGAAGAAGGTATCGAGAATGTATGGGCGCGGCACGAGACACTGGCACAGGCTTACTGGGCGGCACTCGATGCCTGGGGAAGCAAAGGCGCGATCCGCCACAACATTGCTGATCGCACGAAGCGCAGCCGCGCGGTCTCGACCATCGAGACGGCAGCAGAAGACGCTGCCCGCATGCGCAAATGGACCGAGACGGAGGCAGGCATCACGCTCGGCATCGGGCTTGGTTTCGGCCCGCAGGGATCTGCCGACTACAACCGCCGCTTCCGCATCGGTCATATGGGGCACCAGAACATTCCCATGACATTCGGTGTCATCGGTGCCATCGACGCCGCACTGAAGGCACTCGGCATCGACCATGGCGAAGGTGCACTGGAAGCCGCATCAAAGGTGATGGCAGCCCACGGAACGAACAGCTGAGTGCGGGCAGACTTCCGTCCGACGGGTGATCTGGTAGGATCACGGTCCGAATCTGCCCTTGCACAGAAGCGCCCAGCCTATAGCAGCCATGACCCGCATCGATCCTGAAACCGGTGAAATCCTTTCCGATCCCGTGACGTCGAACGTCACGGAGTTTTCGGTCTCGGAGATTTCCGGCCAGCTGAAAAGGCTGGTGGAGGATACGTTCGGACAAGTGCGCATTCGCGGCGAGATTGCAGGCTATCGCGGGCCGCATTCTTCCGGCCACATGTATTTTGCCCTGAAGGACGAGAAGGCACGCATCGAGGCTGTCATCTGGCGCGGCGTTGCAGGCCGCCTCAAGCGCCGGCCCGAGGAAGGCATGGAGGTGATCGCCACCGGCAAACTCACCACCTATCCGGGCTCCTCGAAATACCAGATCGTCATCGACCAGATCGAACCGGCAGGCGCCGGTGCGCTGATGGCGCTGCTCGAAGAACGCAAGAGGAAGCTGGAAGCCGAAGGGCTGTTTGCCGAATCCCGCAAGAAACCCCTGCCCTACCTGCCGATGGTGGTTGGGGTCATCACCTCGCCAACGGGTGCGGTGATCCGCGATATCCTGCACCGCATTTCCGACCGTTTTCCGCTGCACGTTCTGGTCTGGCCGGTGCGTGTGCAGGGCGAAACAACGGGTGCGGAAGTTGCCAATGCCATCAACGGCTTCAATACGCTCGAAGCGAACTCTGCCATGCCAAGGCCTGATGTGCTGATCGTTGCGCGCGGCGGCGGCTCGGTCGAGGATCTCTGGGGCTTCAACGACGAAGCGGTCGTGCGGGCTACGGCCAATTCCGACATTCCGGTGATCTCTGCCGTCGGCCATGAAACCGACTGGACACTGATCGATCTCGCCGCCGATGTTCGCGCGCCGACGCCGACGGGCGCTGCCGAATTCGTCGTGCCGGTCAAGGGCGAACTCGAAGCCCACATTGCCACCTTGTCTGCAAGGCTTGGCTCGGCGCTTTCCAGATTCATGGAAAACCGCCGCACAGCGCTCAGGGCCGCCATGCGCGGGCTGCCCTCACCCGACAGCCTGTTTGCCATCCAGAACCAGCGCATGGACGCTGTCTCCATGCGGCTCAATCACGGCCTTGTATCGGCCATCCAGGTAAAGTCCGCCGGCTTCGGCAGGGTTGCCGGCCGCCTAGGTCCATCGCTTCTTGCGGCCCCGATCCGCCACAACCGGCAGAAACTCGATTTTGCCATCTCCCGGCTGGCCGGGGCGCAGGGCAGCCGCATCGAAGCGAAACGATCTTCACTACAGCGCCTTCGGCTCAATCCTGCACTCCTTGCCGTTCCGCTTCGCGAAGCGCGGAGAAAATTCGATCATTCGGCCCGTTCGCTTGCCAGTCTTCGCCAGGGCGGAATCGAGCGCTATCGCAACCGGCTCAATCAGGCCGGCCGGCTGCTTTCCTCCTACAGTCACGAGAAGACGCTGGAGCGCGGTTTTGCACTGGTCCGCGACGGCAATGGATCCGTGATTACCCGAAGTGCGCAAACCCGGCCGAAAGACGGTTACTCAGTCGCTTTTGCCGACGGCATCATTGATGTGGTGCGCCTGGATGGCCGCCCATCGGCGAAGAAGCCGCAAGCTGCCGCGGACAAGAGCAAGAAAGACAAGCCAGACAACCAGGGAAACCTCTTCTGATTTTACCGGTTGCCTCTTTAAATCGCCGCTGGCCATCCCAAATACTGACATCTAACTGTCGTGAAATACCGCCAGCTTGGTACAAGGCTGATTCGGCAGAATGATTCTGGCATCAGGGAAGGTGCGAGACCCGAATTTGCCGTGAGATGAAACAAGTTGCGTTAACCAATTGTTAACTATTATTAACTGATTATTCCGATCCGGAATGCTGTAAATACGCTCCATGATCACGACCGCCATCAACCCCTCGCCGCTACGACGGCTTGCAAGCTCTCTGGGGCTGCTGTTTCAGCGGCCGCCCCGGCAACAGATTGCCGCGTTGTGCTATCGCCAGCACAAGGGAAGAGTGGAGGTGCTGCTGATCACCACACGCAATACCAA
>JAGRLQ010000101.1 GCA_020441735.1 Nitratireductor sp. | reverse complement strand
CCTTGTTGACCGCACAGGCCTGCGCTGCAAAAGCCTCATTGGCTTCGACCAGATCGAGATCCTCGACCTTCCAGCCGGCTCTTTCCAGTGCCTTGCGCGAGGCAGGGATCGGGCCGGTGCCCATGATCTGCGGGTCGACGCCGGCGGTTGCCCAGGAAACGATGCGGGCAAGCGGGGTGATGCCGCGTTTTGCAGCTTCCGATTCCGTCATGAGGACGACAGCGGCGGCGCCGTCATTGATGCCGGAAGCATTGGCGGCGGTCACCGTGCCTTCCTTGTCGAAGGCAGGGCGCAGCTTGCCGACGCTGTCCAGGGTAACGCCGTGCTTGATGTATTCGTCATCCTCGACCACGGTTTCGCCCTTGCGGGTCTTGACGATGAACGGGACGATTTCGTCCTTGAACTTGCCTGCCTTCTGGGCGGCTTCCGCCTTGTTCTGGGAGGCAACGGCAAAGGTGTCCTGTTCTTCCCGGGTCAGCTGCCACTGGCGGGCGACATTTTCGGCCGTGTTGCCCATGTGGTAGCCATAGAAGGCATCGGTCAACCCGTCCCTGATCATGGTGTCGACCATTTTCAGATCGCCCATTTTCACACCGCCGCGCAGATGGGCGCAATGGGGTGCCATGGACATGGATTCCTGACCGCCGGCAACAATGATGTCGGCATCGCCGGTCGCGATCTGCTGCATGCCGATGGCTACGGCGCGAAGGCCTGAGCCGCAAAGCTGGTTGAGGCCCCAGGCGGTGGTTTCATCCGGGCAACCGGCATTGCGGGCTGCCTGGCGAGCAGGGTTCTGGCCCGCTCCGGCGGCGAGAATCTGGCCGAGGATGACCTCGTCAACTTCCTTGGCATCGACGCCGGCGCGCTCCAGTGCGCCCTGTATTGCCGCGGTGCCCAGATCGTGTGCGGGAACATTGGCAAATGCCCCGTTGAAGGCGCCCACCGGGGTGCGGGCTGCGCTGGCGATGACGATTGCTTCTTTACTGCTCATTGTAATTGATCCTCGGTTCAGCCATATGTGTCGAAACCTGCCAGGCAGGACCGGTTACGGGTCAAGTACAACCCTGATACCCAGGTCATGCCTTTGAAGCATTGTGTGTGGCATGAATCCCGATCCGTGCCAATTAAACTTTCTGTCCGGGTATTTTTGCAGTCCCGTCATGCGTTGAGACAATGACCAGCGGCTATCTGACCCATCCCCTGCCTCGAAAAAAGACGGTTCCGGTGCCAATCGGAAGCGTTGTCTGTGGTGGTGACGCACCAATCGTCGTGCAGTCCATGACCAATACCGATACGGCGGATATCGAGGCCACGGTGGAACAGGTGGCAGCACTTGCCACCGCCGGGTCGGAACTGGTGCGGATAACAGTAGACAGGGATGAGGCCGCTGCAGCCGTGCCGCATATCCGGGAGAAACTGCTTGCCCGCAATGTGGATGTGCCGCTGATCGGCGATTTCCACTATATCGGCCACAAGCTGCTGGCCGATCATCCGGCTTGTGCGGAAGCACTCGACAAATACCGGATCAATCCGGGCAATGTGGGCTTTGGCGACAAGAAGGACCGGCAATTTGCGGCAATCATCGAAACTGCGATCCGCAACGAAAAGCCGGTACGCATTGGCGTCAACTGGGGGTCGCTCGATCAGTCCCTGCTGACCAGGCTGATGGATGACAACAAGAAGAACGGTTCACCGCTGTCAGCCCGTGAGGTGATGCGCGAGTCGATCATTCAGTCCGCACTGCTTTCTGCTGATCTCGCCGAAGAGATCGGGCTTGCCCGCTCGGCGATCATTCTCTCCGCCAAGGTCAGCCAGGTGCAGGATCTGATTGCCGTTTACGCTGGGCTGGCGCAACGCTCCGACCATGCGCTGCATCTGGGGCTGACGGAAGCCGGCATGGGGTCTAAGGGGATCGTCGCCTCGTCGGCTGCACTGGGCATTCTGCTGCAACAGGGCATCGGCGACACGATCCGGATTTCACTGACACCGGAACCCGGCGGCGACCGTACCCGCGAGGTGCAGGTTGCACAGGAACTGCTGCAGACGATGGGGTTTCGCACCTTCGTCCCGGTGGTGGCGGCCTGTCCCGGCTGTGGGCGCACCACATCGACGGTGTTTCAGGAACTTGCCCAGAAGATCGAGGGCGATCTGAGACGCAACATGCCGGTCTGGCGGGCCAAGTATCCGGGTGTCGAGGCGCTAAACGTGGCGGTGATGGGCTGCATCGTTAACGGGCCGGGAGAGTCAAAACACGCTGATATCGGCATTTCCCTTCCCGGCACGGGCGAACAGCCGGCCGCGCCGGTCTTTATCGATGGAAAGAAGGCCGCCACCCTGCGCGGGCCGAACATCGCGTCAGAGTTCGAGACGATGGTGCATGCCTATATCGAACAACGGTTCGGCCAAGCCTGATCGATTCTTTTCCGAAATGAAATGGGGTTTCCCGGCAGAGCCGGCTCTAGGCCGGGCGGTGAACCTCAAGGTTCATGGAGGCAGCCACGTTTTCGATATGGTCGAGGCAATGGCTGCTCAACGGGTTGTTTTCAACCCAGCGCATCACTTCTTCATCAAGCAGAACAATATCGGCTGGCACCGACTGCAAGCGGTTGAAGGCAGCAGGTGACGCACTGAAGCGGTTGATCCTGATGCCGCAGCCGAGGGAGGCCAGCGCCTTCAGGAAGGTTTCGGCTTCCGGCTTGCCGCTGAGTGCGAAAACTTCGGCTATCCCGATGACAAGCCGCGGAGCGGCATTGTCGGTTGCCGCAAGCCCTGTTGCCAGCCTGGTCATCCAGTCGGAATCCAGAATCGTGTCCCGGGAAACATTCAGCAGATATGATTGCGAACCGGGCTGCTCCAAAGCTGCCAGGACAGTATCCAGCGCTTTCAGGTCGATGTGCCGGGTAAGGCCAAGTTCACGGCCGAGATCGAAGACGCTCCGGTTCAACACTGTTTCGGTATCATCCAGCGGTGCCTTGCGGGAGAATTCCATTCTCGGCTCGAACAGCTCCGCACCCCTGAAGGTCCATCGGGAATCTTCGAAGCGGGTCTCCACAGTGTCTTCGCTGAGGGCTGCCAGCACCTGTGCGGACAGTCTTGCCCTGTAACGGTTTTCCTCAAGTTTCTGCGGATCGACAGAATAGACATTGACCCGGTGAGCGACATCGCCGCGCACCGTGCGAAGCGCCTTGTAGGCATTGCCGATGACTTCCTTGGGCGTATTGCCGTGGCGCGGCAGAAAACACGCGCCAATGACGGCGTTGATGCTGATTGGCCCGGCTTGGGTTTCCAGCGGTTCGGCTGAAACCGCTTTCAGCAACCGCGTTGCCGCATCGAACACTTCTGCCGGCGGGCAGTCTCGCAGGATGAGGCCGAACTTGGCGCCTGAGAAACGGCAGACCACATCATCGCCGCGAAGGCGGGCTGCGACACGTTTGCCGGCCTGTAGCAGAACCTCGTCGCCGGTTTCGAATCCGTGGACATCGTTGACGGCATCCATGTGATCAAGGCTCATGATCATGAAGGTCGAGACGGTGCCGCGGTTCTCCGCTTCCCGAATGGCGGTTTCAAGGTTCTTTTCAAGCGACCGGCGGTTCGGCAGGCAGGTCAGATCGTCGAAATCCGACTGGCGGCGCAAGTCCTCTTCGTGTTTGCGGCGGTCGTTGATGATGCGGATCGAGCCTTCCGCGTGGGCGGGCCTGCCGCTTTCGTCGGGATACCAGCAGCCGGTATCCTCAATCCACAATGGCGGGGCATCGCTGTC
>JAGRLQ010000414.1:295-1842 GCA_020441735.1 Nitratireductor sp. | reverse complement strand
CCCGAGCATCTCGACCATTACGGCAACTATGACGCGGTCAAGCGGGCATTCCGCGATTTCGTCGAGAACGTGCCGTTCTACGGCTTCGGCGTGTGCTGCATCGATCACCCCGAAGTGCAGGCCATGGTCGCCAACATCACCGATCGGCGGGTGGTGACCTATGGCGAGAACATGCAGGCGGATGTGCGCTTCTCCAATCTTGAGATCAGCGGCCCCAAGAGCCGGTTCGATGTGGAAATCCGCGATCGCAAGCGCGACGAGACCCTGTCGATTACCGGGCTGGAACTGCCAATGGCCGGCCGCCACAATGTTTCCAACGCCACGGCGGCGATTGCCATTGCTCATGAACTGGGCGTCGATGAAGCCGGTATCCGCAAGGGGATCGCCGCCTTTTCCGGCGTCAAACGCCGCTTTACCCATACCGGAAGCTGGAACGGTGTCGATATCTTCGACGATTACGGCCACCATCCCGTCGAGATCAAGGCGGTGCTGAAGGCGGCAAGGGCTGCTTCTTCCGGCAGGGTCATTGCCATCAAGCAGCCGCACCGCTTTACCCGGCTGCGCGATCTGATGGGCGATTTCTGTTCATGCTTCAACGATGCCGACGTGGTGATGGTGGCGCCCGTCTACCGGGCTGGCGAAGACCCGATCGAAGGCGTGGACGAACATGCGCTGGTTGCCGGGCTGAAAGCTGCGGGTCACCGCAATGCCAGCGTTATTTCAGGGCCTGAGGAGATTGCCGGCCGGGTGGCGGAAATCGCCAGGCCCGGCGACTTTGTGATCTTCCTCGGTGCTGGTGACATCACCAAATGGGCTCATGCGCTGCCTGGCGAACTGGAAGCACTCGGGAAAGCGTGATGGCGGATCATGGCTAGCGCGGGTGAAGCACTGATGGAGCGCCTGTCCGGCGAACTGGATGGGCTTCGGGGCCGCCTGCAGGCCGATGCCGAAATGTCGAAGCTGACCTGGTTTCGCGTTGGCGGACCTGCGGACCTGCTGTTTCAGCCTGCTGACGAAGATGATCTCGCCTTGTTTTTGAGCCGGTTGCCGGATGACGTTCCCGTCACCGTGGTTGGGGTCGGTTCAAACCTGCTGGTGCGCGATGGCGGCATTGAGGGGGTGGTGATCCGCCTTTCGGCAAAAGGCTTTGGCGCGGTCGAGCAGGTTTCCGAAACCCGGCTCAAGGCGGGTACCGCCGTGCTCGACAAGAAACTGGCGGCAGCAGCGCTTGAAGCGGGCATTGGCGGATTTGCCTTCTATCACGGCATTCCGGGCGGTATCGGCGGCGCGCTGCGCATGAATGCCGGGGCCAATGGCACGGAGACGACCCAGCGCGTTATCGAAGTGACGGCCATCGACCGGCAGGGCAAACGGCATGTGCTGTCTCATGCCGATATGGGCTACACCTATCGCCACAGTTCCGCCGCGCCTGATCTCATCTTCACGTCTGCACTTTTTGAAGGTGTGCCGCAGGATCGCGAGGAAATCCGCAAGGCGATGGATGAGGTGCAGCATCACCGCGAAACCGTTCAGCCGGTGAAGGAAAA
>JAGRLQ010000414.1:0-133 GCA_020441735.1 Nitratireductor sp. | reverse complement strand
TCTGGAAACGCTGGGCGAAACAGTCCGGCGAAAGGTCTTGGAAAATTCAGGAATTCGTTTAGACTGGGAAATCAAGCGCATCGGGCGATTTGCTGACGGGGCGGAAGCTCCCGAAGGCATATGACCGGCGCGG
>JAGRLQ010000100.1 GCA_020441735.1 Nitratireductor sp. | reverse complement strand
CAAAGCCGCGGATCGGGCCGGAACCCAGATAGAACAGGATGAAGGCAGCAATCAGCGTGGTGATGTTGGCATCAAGAATGGTGCCGAAGGCGGTTCTGAAACCGGCGTCGAAGGACTGGATCAGGTTGCGCCCGTTGCGCCGCTCCTCGCGGATGCGCTCATAGATCAGCACGTTGGAGTCGACCGCCATGCCCATGGTCAGCACGATGCCGGCAATCCCCGGCAGGGTCAGCGTCGCACCGAGATAGGACAGGATGCCGACGATCATCGCAATGTTGGCGGCAAGCGCGATATCGGCAATCACGCCAAGCAGGCCGTAGGCCGCCAGCATAAAGATCAGCACGCCGGCAGCGCCAACGATGGCGGCAATCTTGCCCGCCTCGATCGAGTCCGCACCGAGACCCGGACCGACGGTACGCTCTTCCAGAACGGACAGCTTGGCAGGCAGCGCACCCGCGCGCAGCAGGATCGCCAGATTGTTCGAGGTCTCCGGCGTGAAACTGCCGGAAATCTGGCCTGAACCGCCAATGATCGGCTCGCGGATGACCGGCGCCGACAGTACATTGTCGTCCAGCACGATGGCGAAGGGCCGCCCGACATTCGCGGTCGTCACCTGGCCGAAGCGCGAGGCGCCCTTGGTATTGAATCGGAAGGTGACGATCGGCTCGTTGGTGCGCTGGTCGAAGCCCGACTGAGCATCGACAAGGTCTTCGCCATCGACCATCGCCCGGCTTTCGACCAGATAGGGCGTCGGCGGATCGGTATCTTCCTCATACAGGATCTTGGTGCCTGCCGGCGGGCGGCTTTGCAGCGCATCGGCAGGACTCATGGCATCGGAAACCAGATGGAAGGTCAGCTTTGCCGTTGTGCCGATCAGCGCCTTCAGGCGCGCCGGATCGTCAAGCCCCGGCACCTGGACCAGAATGCGGTCGGCGCCCTGGCGCTGAACCACCGGCTCGGTAGTGCCCAACTCGTCGATACGCTTGCGGATGACCTCGATCGACTGGGTAACGGCAGCCGCCATCGCATTGTCGATCCCGTCATTGTTGAGCGTCAGGCGGATGAGCCCTTGCTCGGGCTCCGTCAGATCGATCTCGCGCACCGTACCCTGACCGAAAATACCGGAATTGACCGGCTGGGTCAGCGGCTCGAGCTTTTCGACCGCCAGATCGCGCTGTCCCGGATCGCGAAGCCGGACGTCCAGTCCCGACCCGTCCTGCAATTTCGAGAAGCGGTAGCCGATCTTTTCTTCCCGCAGAATGCGCCTGGCATCGTCCTCAAGCGCTTCCTGGCGCTCCGCGACCATGGAAGGCCGGTCAACCTGCATCAGAAGGTGGCTGCCGCCCTGAAGGTCAAGGCCGAGCGTCATCTGGTCCTTGGGCAACCAGCCCGGCAGCCCGTCGAGCACCGATTTCGATATCAGATTGGGAGCGGCAAAGATGATCCCTGCCAGCACGACCAGGAGAATGCTTACGGTGCTCCAGCGGGAGAAATACAGCATGATGGGGGTTCCGCATTACCGGTTTTAGGGGTTTCGGAACTTCGAATCCGAAACCCGAATATCAGTTTCAGCCTACACCAAAGGGTGCCGGCGGCGCCATATGCCGCAGATACGGCCAAATGGCGCATCAGGCGCTTATTTGGCCGGCTCACCCTTGACCCGGACATCGGCTACAAGGTTGCGCATGACACGTACCTTGACGTCCTTGGCGATTTCCACCTCGATCTCGTTGTCGTCGATCACCTTGGTGACCTTGCCGACCACGCCGCCGCCGGTGACAATGGTGTCATTACGGCGAAGATTTCCAAGCATCTCCTTGCGTTCCTGCATCTGCTTGCGCTGCGGACGGATCAGCAGGAAGTAGAAGATCACGAACATCAGCACGAAAGGCAGGATGCTCATTACGAGGTCTCCACCGCCACCTGCGGTCTGGGCATAAGCCGGGGTCACGAACATGAACCGGTCTCCAATCTGTCTTGAATTCTGTTTGTTGTTACCACCACACCTCCCATCGGCATGGCAGCCTGTTCCGATCGCGCGGAATATAGTGATTGCATACCCAATTGCAAACCAAACCGGGCGTTTACCCCGTATCCATTCGCCGGTTGTGGCAGCCGGATCGCCCGTGCTATCGCCTTGAGCCGACGCCGGTTTTTACGGGTTCACGCGAGCCAGGGCATTCAGGATGTTGCAGTGAGTAAGAACAAATCGAAAAAACACGATCGCGATGAGGCCTTCAGCGCGCTGAACGACAAGCTGGACCGGTTGATCGCGGCAATCGAGACATTGTCGCCTGCCCGTACGCCCGCCGAACCCGATCTCGGCGCGGCTACTGCCTTTGTCTGGCATGCTGAAACGCTGACCCTTCAGCCCGTGGCAAAGATCAACCGCGTTGCCATGCCTCTGCTCAAGGGCATCGACCGGGTACGCGATATCCTCATCGAGAACACCGAGCGCTTTGCTGCAGGCCAGGCCGCCAA
Source organism: Nitratireductor sp. (assembly GCA_020441735.1). GTDB lineage: Bacteria > Pseudomonadota > Alphaproteobacteria > Rhizobiales > Rhizobiaceae > Salaquimonas. Next base: position 4,449 of record JAGRLQ010000100.1, on the reverse strand, counting down.
CAACGTGCTGTTATGGGGCGCACGCGGCATGGGCAAGTCGTCGCTGGTCAAGGCGGCCCACGCCGCCGTCAACGAGACTGCAAAAGCGGCCTTGAAGCTGATCGAGATCCATCGCGAGGACATCGACAGCCTGCCCGTGCTGCTCAACCTCCTGCGCGGACGGGCCGAGCGCATCATCCTGTTCTGCGATGATCTTTCCTTCGACCACGACGATTCCTCCTACAAGTCGCTCAAGGCAGCCCTTGAAGGCGGTGTCGAGGGCCGGCCCGACAATGTGATCTTCTATGCGACGTCAAACCGCCGCCACCTGCTTCCACGCGACATGATGGAGAACGAACGCTCGACGGCAATCAACCCGTCCGAGGCGGTGGAGGAGAAGGTCTCGCTTTCCGACCGGTTCGGGTTGTGGCTTGGATTCCACAAATGCAGTCAGGATGAATATCTAGAAATGATAAGGGGTTACACCGATTACTTCAAGCTAACCTATCCTGAGGAGAAGCTCCGCTCAGAGGCGCTTGAATGGGCGACAACCCGTGGCGCGCGTTCGGGCCGGGTCGCCTGGCAGTTCATTCAGGACCTGGCGGGACGACTCGGAAAGAGCATCGGCTAGACCGTTTCACCTTCAGGTGTAAACGGATAGCTTCAATAAGCTACTGAGTTCATTTACGCATTTCGATTTTTCCGATTCCGTCAAAATCGAAATTGCTCTGACCGCTGAAAAGCGAAGCCCGCGCCGGGAGGCCGGCGCGGGCTCGATGAAGAAATATCCCAAAATCCCCACAAGTCCGGGCGTCCCCTACCCGCCGAGATACTTCTCCGGATTGACCGGCTTGGCATTCTTGCGCACTTCGAAATGCAGCATCGGCACGGTGGCACTGCCGGAGCGGCCGGAAACCGCAATCTGCTGGCCGCGTTTTACTTCCACGCCCTTGTTCACCTGGTTTGCCTTGTTGTGGGCATAGGCGGTGACGATACCGTCGGCATGGCGGATCAGAATCAGATTGCCGAAGCCTTCAAGATCGCTGCCGGAATAGATCACCACGCCGTTTTCGGCTGCTCGCACGACGGTTCCCTCCGGCACGGAAATGTCGATGCCGTCATTGGGGCCGTTGCGGCGATTGTCGCCAAACCCTGAAATCACGCGTCCACTGACCGGCCAGCGCAGCATCTTGATGCCGGTGCGCTCCGGAGCCTTGGCGGAAACGGAGTTCGTAACCGTCTGGTCCACCGTCGGCTTCACATAGGCCTTCGGTCCCTGGACCGGCGCGTTTTGAACCTGGCTGTTGCTTGCAACATTCTGTGTTGCTGCCCGGGGCTGCTGTCCGCCAGTTGGCAATTGCAGCGTCTGGCCAACACGGATGTTGGCATTGTCGAGACCGTTCACATCCATCAGCGCCTTGACGGTCGTGCCGTTGCGCGCGGCGATGGCCGACAGAGAGTCGCCGGATTTGACCGTGTAAAGACCGTCCATCGGCACGGACCTGGAAACCGATCCGGTGACGATGGAATAATCGGGCGCCTGGTCACCGTCACTGTGGTCGCGCGTCAGCGGCTTCGGCTTGTAGCGCTGTTCGAGCTGCCGGCGCTGGGCGTCCAGCCCCGTACCGCCGGAAAGCGCTGCCGTTTGCCCCGGACTGTCCAGTGGGCTGTGTTGGGGAACAGCGACTGTACCCGGCATCGCCTGTCCGGCAAGCCCGGTGGAAGCCCGCGAGGCGCGGGTCAAAGGATCGTTGTCTGGCGCTGAAACCGGCGCGCTGCGCGAATAAATGTAGGTCGGCACGACAATCTGCTGGCCGGCCTGAATGGCGTTCGCATTGGCAATGCCGTTTGCATCCATGATTGCCTTGACCGGCACACCGTAGCGCTTGGAAACATTGTAGAGCGTTTCGCCCGAACGCAGCGTGATGGCCGTGCCGCCAGCGCGGCTCCAGCCGCCAACGGCGTCGGTTGCAGCCGTTACCGCTGCCGGTTTGGGCAGGGAGTTGCTGGCGCTGGCAATGGAGCCCGTGTTGACGGCGTCGATTTTCGGCGTCTGCGGTGCTGGCAGGCCGGCAGGCTTGGGCAGCTCACGCTTGATGACGCCAGAACTGTAGGTCGACGCGGGCGTGGCGCCAGCGGTCTGGCTGCCGTAATTCGTGCTCACCCCGCCAGTGGCGTTGGAAAGCGGCTGATAGCCTGCGTGGTCGGACTGGCCGACCCTCGGCGCGACGGCACCAATGGGATGCGGCGCTCCGTTTGCAATCGACGCGGTCGTGGTCGGATCGACATCCTCCGGATAGGGATTGTCGGCAGCGGTGTTCTGCTGCTGTGCGCCACCCGGCAGGGCAGCGTAAAGATTGCGGTCAAATCGGGTAAAGTCCGAGCTGCATGCCGTCGCACTGGCCGCGATCAACACGGCTAATCCGGCCTGCTTCAGAATCCGGACATGACGGCGCATGACAAAGGTACGCATTACTCAACAACTCACGCGATACAATTCGAGACGAGTTCATTAGACCCCGTTAATCTTACCGCCGGGTTAAGAGATGGAATTTTGTGCTGTCAGATACCGGAAAAACCGGCTTCAACCCCGAATTCAATCAAGCGTCTTGAACATGATGTGGGCATCCACAAGACCCAGTTCATCATGGCGGAAGGCGCCGGGCAGCGTTCCAATAATCTCGAAACCGAGCTTTTGCCAGAGCGCCACGGCCCCGGTATTGGTGGCAACCACCAGATTGAACTGCATGGCGGTAAACCCGAGCGCCTTTGCCTCTTCCTGGGAGTGGCGGCACATGGCAGAGGCAACGCCCCTGCCCCGTGCGGCTTCTGCGGTGATGTAGCCGCAATTGCAGACGTGGTTGCCGCGGCCCGCCTGATTGGCTCTCAGGTGATAGGTGCCGAGAAGGGTTCCATCCGCATCCTCGGCCACATAGCATCGCAGCGGGTTTTCCAGCCACAGATTGCGCGCATCCTCTTCGGCCATGTCGCCGGGATAGGGATAGCTGTCACCCTTGGCAAAGACTGGCTGGACGATTGCCCAGCATCGGGGCCAGTCGGCAGGTTCCGCCGGGCGGATGACAAAGCCGCTCATCGTCAGATCGCCTTCGACAGGCCCGGCTTGAGCGGCTGCATGCGCACGTCGAACAGCACCTCGTTCTGGAAACGCGAGCCGATCTTGGTCATCCGCGTCAACTGCTGAACGCCGTCGGGCGGACCGACCGGGGCAATCATGATGCCATTGGAGGCAAGCTGCTCGATCAGGTGTTTCGGCGCTTCGGTGACCGACCCGTTGAGCACGATGCGGTCGAACAGCGACTTCGGCAGGCCGTCAATGCCGTCGGCATGGCTGATCAGCGTGTTGGTGATCTTCAGTGTGTCGAGCCGGATCTTGGCCTTTTCAACCAGTGTGCGGAAACGGTCAAGGCTGGTGATCTTCTTGCCGAGATGGGCAAGCAGGGCTGCCTGATAGCCGGAACCGGTACCGACTTCGAGCACGCGGTGGTTTGCCCCTACATCCAGCGCCAGCAGCGTGCGCGCCACCTGGTCGGCAGATGTCATGATCTGACCGCATTCGATCGGGAAGGAACCCGGTTCATAGGAATGATCGAGAAAGATCAGCGGCACGAAGTTCTGCCGCGGCACGGCCTCGAATGCCTTGAACAACCGCTTGTCGATGACCCCAGCGGTCCGCAATCTCAACAGCAGGCTTGCAACCGCCTCGCGCTTGTCAACCGGCATTCCACACCCCGTTTACTTGCACCGATTCCGGCCTTACCTGAACAAAGCCGAATCCGCTTCAGAAGCGTTCGCGCAGGGTCGCACTGAAGACATCATCGGTCAAATCGAGTTTCAGCGGCGTGATCGTTACCCGGTTCTCGGCCAGCGCCTTGATGTCGGTGCCTTCGCGCGGCGCTTCCCGTTCGCGGCCGAAGCGTAGCCAATAGTAAGGAAAGCCGCGCCCGTCATGGCGCTTTTCCATGTAAAGCCCGTGGGTGAACGTGCCCTGCCGAGTCACCTCTGTTCCCGCCACCTCATCCGGTTCGCAATTGGGGAAATTGACGTTGACGCAGGTGCGACGCGGAAAATCCGTCTTGATCAGCTCGGCGATGATGGCGGGCGCCAGCGCCTCCGCCGTATGCCAGGGTGCGTTGCGCAAACCCTCGTCCCAGCTATAGGCCTGCGACAGGGCAATGGAGCGGATGTCGAGCATCGAACCTTCGATCGCACCAGCCACCGTGCCCGAATAGGTCACGTCATCGGCAATGTTCTGGCCCGAATTGACGCCGGACAGAATGAGGTCCGGCGGCTCGGGCAGGATTTCGCGCACCGCCATGATGACGCAATCAGTCGGCGTGCCCTTCAGCGCAAAGCGCTTCTCCTCGATTTTGCGAAGCCGCAAGGGCTCTGAAAGCGTGAGCGAATGGGCAAGCCCGGACTGGTCGGTCTCCGGCGCGCAGACCCAAACGT
>JAGRLQ010000099.1 GCA_020441735.1 Nitratireductor sp. | reverse complement strand
ACCTTCCTGCGGCAGGAATGGAAAATGTGAAACTCTCCGCGCTTGCCGGAAAGCCCGTCGTGCTGTTTTTCTACCCCAAGGACGATACCTCCGGCTGCACGGCGGAAGCCATCGACTTCACGGCTGCCCTGCCCGACTTCGAAAAGCTCGGCGTTGAGGTTATCGGCATGTCGCCCGATCCCGTAAAGAAACATGACAAGTTCCGCGAAAAACACGGGCTTGAGACCGTGCTGGTTGCCGACGAGGAAAAGCAGGCACTGTCAGCCTATGGCGTGTGGGTCGAAAAGAGCATGTATGGCCGCAAATACATGGGCGTCGAGCGTTCGACCTTTCTCATCGGTGCCGACGGCAGGATTTTGAAAGCCTGGCGCAAGGTGAAGGTTCCCGGTCACGTTGGCGAAGTGCTGGCGGCAGCGAAGGAACTGATCTGACGACCGGTCCTGTTGTGGTGGCAGCGTCGGAGGGCACCGCAGTAGAGGGAAGCCTCCCGCCCTGCCTGGCCACGGCCGCAATCGGCGCGCTTGCCGCCTCCAATCTCGATGAAAAGTGCCGCCTGACGGCGCAAATGGCCGGCCGCTGGGAGGCTCGGCAACTCTCGCTCATTTCCAGCCATGCAAACAGGCTTGCACCGCCTGAGCGGCCCGGCCGACCGTCCAAGCCGGAACTGGTGCCCCCTCACCGCGTGCCTCGCCGGGCGATCCGCAGCGAAAAAGGCATGATTGCGCTGCTGCATGCGATTGCCCATATCGAACTCAACGCCATCGATCTGGCGCTCGATATCATCGCCCGTTTTGCCCGGCTTTCCATGCCGCGTTCTTTCTATGACGGCTGGGTGATGGTAGCGCGCGAGGAGGCCAGGCATTTCAGCCTGCTGCGCAGCCGGCTTGCCGATTTCAATGCCGCCTATGGCGATCTCCCCGCTCATGACGGGCTGTGGGAGGCAGCCCAACGCACTGGCCACGACCTGAAGGCGCGCCTCGCGGTCGTGCCGCTGGTGTTGGAAGCGCGCGGCCTCGATATTACCCCGTCGCTCATCCGTCAGATCAATGAAACCGGCGATACGAGAACCGCGGAGATTTTCCACATCATCTATGAGGATGAAAAGGGCCATGTTGCCGTTGGTGCAAAATGGTTCCGGTTTCTCTGCCACAAGCAGGGCGTTGACCCTTCTGCCGAATTCCAGGCCCTGGTCCGACGCTACTTCAGAGGCCCCCTGAAACCACCCTTCAACGATCTGGCACGGGCCAGAAGCGGCATCACGCCGGGCTTCTACCGTTCGCTCTCCCCGTCAGGCAACTGACAGAAGGTTCCGTTTCCGGCACGCAGCTTTCCCTTCGGAAGCCCTTTGTTAACCATATTCGGCAACACTCTTCCCAACGGCGCCTGCCCGGCAGGAGCCGCATGTGCATTGGCAAGGTATCGGGTGTTTGTACAATGAATGTAGTCAGGGAGCCCCGCCAGTTCGGACGCAGGGAAAACCGGGTCACCATCACCACCAACGGCAAGGTTCGCGAATACCGCATTTCCGCGAATATCCTGATCTTCTCAGCCGTTCTGTTCTGTACGTTCATGACGGGCTATATCGGCGCCACCGCCTATCTCGCCTTCCGAGAGGATCTGGTTGCCGGAACACTGATCCGCCAGGCCCGCATGCAGCATGAATATGAAGACCGTATCGCCGCGCTGCGCTCCCGCGTCGATCGCATCACGTCCCGCCAGCTGCTCGATCAGCAGGCCGTCGAAGCGAAAGTCGCAGCCCTGATGCACCAGCAGGAGATGCTGAGCGGCCGCAGCGGGGCGATTGACGGGCTGATCGAGAAAGCCCGCAAGAACGGCCTTGATGTGCCCACCGCCCAAAAGCCGGAACAAAAGGCGGAGATCGGCGCATCGGAAATCCCGGGCATTGACACCATCACCACCGGTTCGACATCGAACGATCGCCGGCCAACCATCGTGGCACTCGCAGATGCCGGCTCCTTTCTGCGCGGCTCGACCTTTGCCGGCCAGAGCGGCAGCCAGATCGATCTCGGCAGCAACCTGGCAATGGCAGAAACGCCTTCGGCCCGTACACCCGCCAGCCAGGCTTCCGCGCTTGCAAGCCGGCGCATATTCGACGATGTCCGCGAGCAGATGGCCACGGTCGAGCAGCACCAGACCGCCAGCCTGATGGCCGTGCAGCTTGCTGCCCGCAATCGGATGGAAAAGCTTGCCGCCGTCTACGACAAGCTCAACATTGCCCTGCCGGCCGACATGACGGCCAATACCGGCGGCCCGTTCGTTCCTTCCGGCGATATTGCGTTCGAGGATCTGGCAGAGAACGTCGCGCTTTCCCTCGATACGCTTGCCAGCCTGAAGAAACAGGCAAGAAAGCTACCGGTCGCAAATCCGCTTCCCGGCGCTAAGGTAACCAGCAATTTCGGCAGCCGCATTGACCCCTTCAACCGCCGTTCCGCCTTTCACGCCGGCATTGATTTCCGCGCAGGCCGCGGCACACCGGTCAAGGCAACCGGCAGCGGGCGCGTCATCCATGCCGGCCGCAAGGGCGGATACGGAATGATGGTGGAAATCGACCATGGCAATGGCATTACCACGCGCTACGCCCATCTGAGCCGCGTTCTGGTCGAATTGGGATCGAAGGTGAAGCCGGGCGATACGATCGGCAAGGTCGGCAGCACCGGCCGCAGCACGGGTCCGCATCTGCATTACGAGGTACGCCGCAACAAGAAGGCAACCAATCCGGCACGTTTCCTCAAGGCCGGTCAGGAAATCGCTGCGCTTTAGCGTTGCGACAGAGCCCTGATCCTACTCGATATCCTCGACCTCACCTTCGCCGCCAGTCACCTGGTGAATGAGCGAAGCTTCCATGAAGGCATTGAGATCGCCGCCCAGCACGCCGTCTGGTGAGGTATTCTCCACCCCGGTGCGCAGGTCCTTGACGAGCTGGTAGGGCTGCAGAACGTAGGAGCGGATCTGGTGGCCCCAGCCGATTTCCGACTTTGCCTCGTGCTGCTCCTGGATCGATTCCTGCCGCTTCTTCATCTCCAGATCATACAACCGCGCACGAAGCGCCTTCATGGCATTGGCGCGGTTCTGGTGCTGGGACTTTTCCGATGAGGTCACCACAATGCCGGTCGGCATGTGGGTGATGCGGACTGCCGAATCCGTCGTATTGACGTGCTGTCCGCCGGCACCCGACGAACGGAAGGTGTCGATGCGGATATCCTTGTCCTGGATTTCGATGTCCACATTGTCGTCAATCTCGGGATAGATCCAGACGGAGGAAAACGAAGTGTGGCGCCGGGCCTGACTGTCATAGGGCGAAATGCGCACCAGCCGGTGAACGCCCGATTCGGTCTTCAGCCAGCCATAGGCGTTTTCGCCGCGCACCAGAATGGCAGCGCCCTTGATGCCGGCTTCCTCACCGTCGTTGACGTACTGGACTTCAACCTTGTAGCCGTTCTGCTCCGCCCAGCGCGTATACATGCGCAGCAGCATCGAGGCCCAGTCCTGGCTTTCCGTACCGCCCGCACCGGCATGGATTTCCACAAAGGCGTTGGCGCTGTCCATCTCGCCGGACAGAAGGGCATCGACCTGCCGCTTTCCGAGGTCCTTGTGCAGCGCCTGCAAGGCAGTCTCGGCCTCGCTGACGACGCCGTCATCACCCTCTTCCTCACCCAGTTCGATCAGCCCGATCTGGTCGTCGAGTTCGTTCTGGATAGACTGGATAGTGTTGATGCTCTTTTCGAGATGCTGGCGCTCGCGCATCAGCTTCTGCGCCTCATCCGGATCGTTCCACAATTCCGGATCCTCGGCCTTGGCATTGAGTTCTTTCAGGCGCGCCTGGGACTTGTCCCAGTCAAAGATGCCTCCTCAGCAGCCCGACCGACTGCTTGATTTCATCGACAATGGATTGGATTTCCGCACGCATCTTGATTCCGGTCCCGTGTTTTCGAGCGCCTCAATATGCGAGTGACTTGCCGTTGTAAACTGCTGAAAGCGGCAATAGCCTTCCCCCTCAGTGCCGCTCACCGGTCACGCCGTCCCGTTCCGCCGCATCATCCAGCAAGGGCGGGCCGACGCGTCAACGGCTCCGCCTTGCGGTGGTAAACGACAGTAAAACTGCAGGAAGGATATCAGTAAAGTCCGCCGGTACCCGACAGGATGGCGCGGTTGGCATCCGGCGACACGGTTATGTTGGCATTGCCCACCATGTCCTCGAAGCCGATGACGGTAAAGATATTGGGCGGAGAGGTGCCCGGCTTGAAGGCCTCAAGAATGACACCCGGCTCGCCGGCGCTCGCCTCGAGGCCGGTCTTGGCATTGATCGGGATCAGCTTGATGCCCTTGGGAACGCGGAAATCGATCGGCGGCTTGCCCTTGTTGGCTTCGGCCATGAACTCCGTGAAGATCGGCGCCGCCAGATGCCCGCCGGTATTGCCGCGCCCCATCGGACGTGGCGTGTCATAGCCTACATAAACCCCGGCAACGAGATTCGGCGTATAACCGATGAACCAGGCATCCTTCTCGTCATTGGTCGTGCCCGTCTTGCCGGCAACCGGACGCTCCAGCGCCTTGACCGACTGGGCCGTACCCCGCTGTACGACGCCCTCCATCATCGAGGTAATCTGATAGGCCGTCATCGGATCGAGTACCTGCTCACGGGTATCGACCAGTTCCGGCTCCTGCTGACCCGTCCAGGCATCGGCCGAGCAGGTCTCGCAGATACGATCCTCGTATTTGAAGATCGTCTTGCCATAGCGATCCTGAATGCGGTCGATGGTCGACGGCTTGACCTGACGCCCGCCATTGGCAAGCACCGAATAGGCAGAAACCATGCGCAGCACGGTTGTCTCGCCGGAGCCGAGCGACATTGCCAGCACCGGCAGCATGTCGTCATAAATGCCGAAGCGCTCGGCATATTCTGCCACCAGCGGCATGCCCATGTCCTTGGCCAGTCGCACTGTCATCAGGTTGCGTGATTTCTCGATCCCCAGACGAAGCGTCGAAGGACCGGCATAGCCCTTGCCATAGTTCTTCGGCTCCCAGATGCCGAGGGCCGAGCCCTGATCGACCTTGATCGGCGCATCCAGAACGACCGAAGACGGCGTGTAGCCATTGTCGAGCGCCGCAGCATAGACAAACGGCTTGAAGGAGGAACCGGGCTGGCGATAGGCCTGCGTTGCCCGGTTGAACTGCGACTGGGCAAAGGAAAAGCCGCCTGCAAGTGCCAGCACCCGACCGGTATGGGGATCCATGACCACCATGGCGCCCTGCACTTTCGGCGGCTGGCGCAGCCGGTATTCACCGGTCTGGTTTTCCGCCACGGCTTCAACATATATCACATTGCCCGGTTGAAGAATCTGGTCGGCAGTCTTGACGCTGCGGGTCTTGCCCTCCTCGTCGATAACCTTCTTCGCCCATTCCATGTTTTCAAGCGTGATGCGGCCAAGCGTGCGATCTTCAGACAGTTCACCGGATACCGCGCGATCGGGCTCGATGCCGATGGAAACTTCCTGTTCGCCAACACCCAGCACAACCGCCAGCTTCCATTCAGGCACATCGGAAAGCCCGCCGACCTCGGCCAGTGGCACGGCCCAGTCGCCATTGATCTCGATGTTGGTTACCGGCCCGCGAAAACCGCGCTGGATGTCAAAACCGATCAAGCCGTTCTGCAGTGCCTTGCGGGCCATGCGCTGGATTTCCGGATCGAGCGTCGTGCGAATCGAAAGCCCGCCCTCGTAAAGCGCATCCTCGCCATAGCGGTCGATGATCTCCCGGCGCACTTCCTCCGAGAAGTATTCGGAAGCGGCAAGATAGGTCGAGCGGCGACGCGGATTGACTTCCAGCGGCATCGCCTTGGCGTCTTCGCCCTCATCGAAGGTCACGAAACCGTTGGCTACCATGCGATCGATCACCCAGTTTCGGCGCTCAATTGCCGCTTCCGTCTTGTTGAAGGGGTGATAGTTGTTCGGCGCCTTCGGCAGCGCAGCCAGATAGGCCGCCTCATGCAGCTTGAGCTGATTGACCGACTTGTCGAAATAGGTCAGCGAAGCGCCCGGCACACCATAAGAACCAAGGCCGAGGAAAATCTCGTTCAGATAGAGTTCGAGAATGCGATCCTTTGAATAGGCCTGCTCAATGCGCAGCGCCAGAATGGCTTCCTTGATCTTGCGGTCGATGGTCCGCTCGTTGGAAAGCAGGAAGTTCTTTGCCACCTGCTGGGTAATCGTTGAAGCGCCGATCGAGCGGCGGTCGGTGCCGAGATTGCGCAGATTGACGATGACGGCGCGCGCCAGCCCCTCGGGGTCGATACCCGGATGGGTGTAGAAATTCTTGTCCTCGGCTGAAAGAAATGCGTTCTTGACCAGGCTCGGAATTGCCTGGATCGGCAGATAAAGCCGCCTTTCGCGGGCATATTCCGCCATCAGGGCGCCATCGGCAGCGTGGAAACGCGTTGTTACCGGCGGCTCATAGGCATTGAGCACTTCGTAATCGGGCAGATCCTTGGAAAGATCCGACACATACCAAGCAACACCGGCCAGAACGAGCAGACCGAGCAGCGTGCCGATACCGAACAGATATCCGATAAGCCGCAAAATCATGGGGTAAACCTAACCTCGCCCGTCCGGCTCCGCCGGATTACGTATCGTAAATTCATTTCAGGTTTAGCCGTTTCGCGCGGGAAAGTCCAAACCTGAACACCACTTAGCTGATTCCATCCGGCTTTCGTAATGCCGGGCCAACTGCCATGCGCCAAAAACGCGCTGCAGGCACCTGCCTGCGATGCTTTCGTTCAACAATGTGGCTGTAATCTGACACCGTAGCCTATTCATCACACAAACATGGTTAATGCCACATTAAGATTTGGCGGATCAAGACGGCAAAGCCGCTTCCCGCAACGGGTTTCAGGCCATAGCGGCGGCTTGAACTCAGTTCCCGGTGCTGCGCGGCTGGCGGCCGGAGAAGAACTCTGCGACCGCCTCGCTGACGATACCGGCAACCTTGGACTGCCAGCGCGGATCGGCCATCAGGTGCTCATCGTCGCTGTTGGAAAGATAGCCAAGCTCCAGCAGGACGCTGGGAACCTCGGCGTTTTTCAGCACCGCGAAAGAGGCAGCGCGCTGTGGATTGTTGATCAGGTTGACCCGGTCCCGCATCTTGCGCACCAGCATCAGGGAAAACGCCCGGGAAAAATGCGTGGTCTCGCGCAGCGTCAGATCGGCCAGGATGTCGGTCACCACATCGCTTTCCTCCGGTGCAGCAAGACCGGCGACGACATCGGCCAGGTTTTCCGAATCGGCAACCTGCTGGGCAAGCGCATCCGAAGCCCTGTCTGCCAGCGTGTAGATCGTCGCCCCCCGCACATAGGTCTGGCGCAACGCGTCGGCGTGAAGGGAAATCATCAGATCGGCATTCTCGCGCCGCGCCACGGCCTGACGTTCCCTGAGCGAAACGAAGACGTCATCGTCTCTTGTGGAGGAGACATGAAACCGCCCGGCCTTTTCGAGCATTGGTCCGAGCAGGCGGGAAACAGCAAGCGTGACTTCCTTTTCCGCGATTTTGGTTGTCCGGCCTGCCGCGCCGCCATCAATGCCACCATGGCCGGGATCAAGCACGATGGTGAAATAGCCCTCCCGCTTCGGCCCGCTGCGTACGCGCCCGCCCTTGACCACCGCTTCGCCACTGCTGCCAAGCAGCGCCTGTTGTTCCGCCACCCGTTGCGAAAATAGGGCTTGCTCTATCCCGCCCAGCGCCAGACGCAGGTTGTAGCGTCCGGTTTCGGGATCGGCTTCAAGCGCCTGCCGGCGGATTTCGGCTGCGGCGGCAAGCGCCACCACCAGCCGCGAACGGTCGGAAGTGATTGAGCCGAACCGCAACTGTTTGACCAGACCACCATTTTTCGATGCGAACTCGGGATCAAAACCCAGCGTGATCTCGTTGAATTCCACTACCAGCCGGTCCGGGCGGTCCATGAAGAACAGCCGGTAATCCGGCTTGCCGTCGAATTTCAGCAACAGGACGGTTTCTTCGTCCGAAACCTCAAGCATGCCGTCATAGGCCACACTCGCCCGGCGTGCCTCGCCATCCTGAACCCCGGCCGCCGTTTCCTGGGAAAAGGCAATAACGGTGTTCGACAGCAGGAGGCCCACAAGAACAGCCAGCGCCAGACAGGCTGCTTGCAGTTTCGTGCAGAACCTTTTGCCCCTTGTGGCCATCGCTGTAAAAGCCGCTTCGTTGTTCATTTTCTGCCGAATCGCCGCGATTTTGAGCCGATTGGGGCCTGTTATGCCATTGCCGGCAACTTGTCGAGTTTGCCTCATGCCGGGCCGCACGTGGAGTTTACGGGCTTTTTAACTGCCTGACACGATTAGCCTTGTTTAATCACTGCTTTGGGCTTATGTCTGAAATCGAAACGGGATTGCCCTTGCCGGAATGTGGCGGATTGTCCGCCGGTGCTGTGTAAATAGGGCGACGATGGCGGAATTCAGACGCCAGTATTTTGATCATTTTGATCGGTTCGATACTAACCGCGTAGTTTCCGCCTTGTGCGCTGCTCTGCAGCACCAGTTCAGGCAAACGCCCGTCTTCAAACAGGATTTCGTGCCATATCCGGAATTGAGGAGCCGGAATGCATCGATTACCGCAGGCCGGCACACTGGCCGGGCCTGCGAATTCACCAACCGGCAAGTCCGGTTACACTTGAAGCAAGAACGGCGTGCGGGAATGCAAACGGCGAAGACAGTAATAGGGACAGACGGGAAAACTCTCCCTCTCCCCGGCGGCATGGAAGGCCGCCCGATTGCCACGCCATTCCCACTCGCGCGCCAAATCTACAACCATGCAGGCGCAAGCCGGAAACTGACATCCTCCGTCGCCTCCAAAAGGGCGCGGCAAGGATACGCTGCAGTACGACAGATGATCGACACACAATTGACCAGCCTTTTCCGCTCCGCGCCTGCGGAGATCATATTAAATGGCCACCAACAAGATGTTGATAGACGCCTCCCACCCGGAAGAAACCCGGGTTGTGGTGGTACGCGGAAACCGTATCGAGGAATTTGATTTTGAAGCCCAGGAGCGCAAGCAGCTCCGGGGAAATATCTATCTGGCCAAGGTAACGCGGGTTGAACCCTCGTTGCAGGCGGCATTCGTCGACTACGGCGGCAACCGCCACGGTTTCCTTGCCTTTTCTGAAATTCATCCCGACTACTACCAGATTCCGGCCGCCGACCGGCAGGCCCTGCTTGCCGAAGAGGAAGCCGCCGCCGCCGAAGCCGAGGCTGAGGAGGAGGCTGAAGTCCTCGTCGACGCAGATGCTGAAGACGAAGATACCGACGAGGCCCCTGCCCCAAAACGCTCGCGCCGCCGCAGCAGGCGCTCCAAGGCCGACAAGACAAAACAGGCCAGTGAGGAGTCGGGTGAGGAGACCGGCGAGGAAGCCGCCGCCGACGACAACGCCGATGAAGATGAGGTTGTGGGCGCCGCTGCTGAGGTGGAAGCAGCCGACGACGCTGAAGAAGATGCCGAAAAACCGGCAAAACCCAAGCGCAAGACCCGCGCGGCAGCAAAACCGCGAGCCCGCAAGTCAAGCCGCAAGAAGGCCGCTGATTCTGAAACCGATACCGTTTCAGAAGATGGTGCTTCCGATGACGATGCCGGGGATAGTGAGAGCGAAGGCGGAAAAACCATGGCGGCGGCCATGGACACCGATTCGATTTCGGAACCCGCGCCGGATGCCGATGATGATCGCGAAAGCGATGGCGTAGAGGAAGAAGGTACGGCAGACGCCGAGGCCAAGCCTGAACCGAAGAAGCGCAAGCCGCGTTCCACCAAGGCACGCAAGAAAAAGGCTGACGACGAGGCTGCAGAAGAGGAAGCCTCGGGCGAAAGCGAAGAAGCCGCTGACGAAAAGCCGAAAAAGCGGCGCTCGACCAAGGCGAAGGAAAGCAAAAAAGCCAAGGAAGAGGCAGCGGAAGCCGCGTCGGCTGATGAAGAAGCAACCAGCGAGGAAGCTGCCGAGGAAACCGAGGAAGCACCGAGAATATCCCGCCGCTCCCGCCGCCGGAAAAAATCCAGGGACGATTCGGACGATGCGACCGGCAGGAAAGCTGCCGAAGGTGCGGATGGCGACGGTCAGGCCGATGCAAATGGCAACGGTGGCAAGGTGGAATCGGTTGGCCAGGACGATGCGCTCGAAGAAGGCCGCATCAAGCGTCCGCGCCGTCAGTATAAGATCCAGGAAGTGGTCCGCCGCCGTCAGGTCATGCTGGTGCAGGTGGTCAAGGAGCGGCAACAAGGGCGCTGCGCTGACGACTTATCTGTCGCTTGCCGGACGCTATTCCGTCCTGATGCCGAATACCGCTCGCGGTGGCGGCATTTCGCGCAAGATTACCAATCTGGCCGACCGCAAGCGGCTCAAGGGCATTGCCCAGTCACTCGACGTGCCAAAGGGCATGGGGGTTATTCTGCGTACTGCTGGCGCTTCGCGCGAGCAGGAGGAAATCCAGCGCGATTTCGACTATCTGATGCGGCTTTGGGACAATGTCCGCAACCTGACGCTGGCCTCCACAGCACCAATCCTGGTCTACGAGGAAGGCAGCCTGATCAAGCG
>JAGRLQ010000098.1 GCA_020441735.1 Nitratireductor sp. | reverse complement strand
GCGACATCATGCGCCACGATCCGCATACGCTGATTGAAGGCTGCCTGATCGCTTCCTTCGCGATGAATGCCAATGCCTGCTACATCTACATTCGCGGCGAGTACATCCGCGAGCGCGAGGCGCTGCAGGCAGCCATCGACGAGTGCTACGATGCGGGCCTGATCGGCAAGAAGAACAAGCATGGCTGGCCGTTCGATCTCTACCTGCATCATGGTGCAGGCGCCTATATCTGTGGCGAGGAAACGGCGCTGCTTGAATCGCTCGAGGGCAAGAAGGGCCAGCCGCGGCTGAAGCCGCCGTTTCCCGCCAATGTTGGCCTTTACGGTTGCCCGACCACCGTCAACAATGTGGAATCGATTGCTGTCGCACCGACCATCCTGCGGCGCGGGGCAGACTGGTTTTCCTCCTTCGGCGCGGAAAACAACAAGGGCACCAAGCTGTTCTGCATTTCAGGCCATGTGAACAAGCCCTGCACGGTGGAAGAGGCGATGTCGATTTCCTTCCGCGAACTGATCGATACCCATTGCGGTGGCATCAGGGGTGGTTGGGACAATCTGAAGGCTGTCATTCCGGGCGGCTCTTCCGTGCCATGCGTGCCGGCCGAACAGATTGCCGACTGCAAAATGGATTTCGACAGCCTGCGCAATCTGCAGTCCGGCCTCGGCACCGCGGCGGTGATCGTCATGGACCAGTCGACCGACATGATCCGCGCGATTGCCCGGCTTGCCTATTTCTACAAGCATGAAAGTTGCGGCCAGTGCACGCCCTGCCGTGAAGGCACGGGCTGGATGTGGCGTGTGCTGACGCGCATGGCCGAGGGCAGGGCCCACAAGAGCGAGATCGACATGCTGTTCGATGTGTCGAAACAGGTGGAAGGCCACACGATCTGCGCACTCGGCGATGCGGCTGCCTGGCCTGTCCAGGGACTTATCCGCCATTTCCGCCACGAGATCGAGGAACGCATCGACGCTTATTCGCGCAATGCCGACAAGGACGACCGGCTGGATGCCCGGGTGATGGAGGCTGCGGAGTAAGCAATGCACCTCGCCGAACTCAATATTTCGAAGTGGAAGATCAACCCCGACACCGATCCGGTGGCGCGGGGCTTCCTCGACAATATTGAGCGGATCAACGGGCTGGCGGAACGCAGTGACGGTTTCATCTGGCGTCTGAAGGACGAGAAACGCGATGAACGCGGGCGCACGCCGATCGGCGGGCCGCTGGTTCTGGTCACCCTGTCGGTATGGGAAGATGCGCACAAGCTGGAGCACTTCGTCTGGAACACGGTTCACAAGCGGATCTACCAGCAGAAACACAAATGGTTCGAGCTCATGGACAGCCATCACTTTGCGATGTGGTGGGTGGAAGAGGGACACAGGCCAACGCTTGAGGAGGCCAAGCAGCGGCTCGACCATCTCGATGAACACGGCGACAGCGATTTTGCCTTTGGCTGGTCGCATCTGCCGCATGTGAAATTATGGCAGCAGCAGCGCTGCGCCTGAGGAAAACGGACTGAAAGAAGAACGATGGCAAAGCTGATCATCGACGACAAGGAAATCGAGGTTCCCGATACCTACACGCTGCTGCAGGCATGCGAGGAGGCGGGCGCCGAGGTGCCGCGTTTCTGCTTCCACGAGCGGCTGTCGATCGCCGGC
>JAGRLQ010000097.1:6443-7787 GCA_020441735.1 Nitratireductor sp. | reverse complement strand
GACCTGCATTCCGGCCGCAGTCAGGTTGACATGGACTGGCTCGCCGAACAGGCGGCGGAGCTTGGATTGCCCGATGACGGCGCCGCCTCGATCCGCGCTGCCAACACGGCGCTGGAAGCGCTCGAAATCACTGGGGGGAAGGTCGATCTCCCAGCATGCATCGCCATGTTGGCCCGCCAGCAGGCGCTTGCCGTTCTCCGTGGCGCACCGGTCGAAGTTGAAGTGCTGATCTTCTCCCGGGATGGCATGCTGCTCGGACAGGCTGGGCGCTTGGATGGCTGAGCGCGAGAAAATCCTCATTCTTGGCGGGACGCGGGAAGCGGCTAATCTCGCGGCCGAACTGGTTGCCGCCGGTCACGATGTCACCACCTCCCTTGCCGGTCGAACGGCAGAGCCGGAACCCGTCGCCGGGAAGACCCGCATCGGTGGGTTCAGCGGCAATGGCAGGAGTGGCACCGAGGGGCTCGCCGACTGGCTGACCGAGAACGGCTTTACCCGCCTGATCGACGCCACGCATCCTTTTGCGAAACAAATTTCCGAAAATGCCGAAGCTGCAGCCCGCCTGACCGGCATCGCCTTCGAGCACCACACCCGAAAGCCCTGGCAACAACAGCCCGGCGACACATGGATCGAGGTTGCTTCACTAGAGGAAGCGCGTGACGCAATCCCCGCCAATGCCCGCGTGCTGCTGGCACTCGGCAGCCAGCACATCACACCTTTCGCAACACGACCGGATGTTCACTTCGTCATCCGCATGGTCGATCCGCCAGCAATTCCCCTACCCTTCGCCAGCCATGAACTGGTTCTCGGCAAGCCGTCATCAATGGTGGCGGAGGAAAAGGCCCTGCTGCAACGCCACGGCATCACCCACATCGTCTGCCGCAATTCCGGCGGCAGCGGCGCCTATGCCAAGATCGAGGCCGCCCGCGCGCTGGGATTGCCGGTGATCATGGTCGGGCAGGACTGATGCCAGTGTCTCGGGGACTCAGGCAGTTTTCTTCTTTCCCCGGTTCCGCAGCACGTGGGAATAGTCGGCATTGTAGAGATCGCTGTCGCGGAAGCTGACCTCGCCGAACACCGGCCCGACCAGAATGAGCGCCGTGCGGGTGATCTTCGCTTTGCGCACTTCCTCGCGCATCCCGGCAAGCGTGGTGCGGATGTAGAGTTCATCAGGCCAGGTCGCCCGGTAGGCGATGATGACGGGACAATCTTCGCCATAATAGGGTTCGAGCGTGCGCCGCACATAGTCGAGATTTCGGATCGACAGGTGAATGGCAAGCGTCGCCCGTGACTGGCCCAGCACTTCCAGCGTTTCATGCTCCGGCATGTTCGATGCCTTCATGC
>JAGRLQ010000097.1:2500-6407 GCA_020441735.1 Nitratireductor sp. | reverse complement strand
TCTGGGCGATTTCCGGCAGGGTCAGCTCAGCCTTGAGCTTAGCCGCCGCGCCCGCAAAGGCCGGCACGCCGGGTACGACCTCATAGCCGATGCCAAGCGCATCGAGACGGCGCATCTGCTCGGCTGTAGCGCCATAGATCGACGGATCGCCGGAGTGTACCCGAGCCACATCCTTGCCTGCGGCTTCCGCCTTTTCGATCTCGGCAATAATCTCATCGAGATGCATCGGCGCGGTGTCCATCACCAGCGCATCGGCTGGCGCGGATTTTACAATTTCTTCCGGCACCAGAGAGCCGGCATACAGGCAGACCGGGCAGCGCTCGACCAGCTTCTGCCCGCGCACGGTGATGAGATCGGGTGCCCCCGGCCCGGCGCCAATGAAATAGACGGTCATGCGGAAATCCCCGTGCCTTGCTTCGCAGAATAGCCGCGCGGCGTGTAGACCCAGGTCCTGCCATCGCCCGTTGTAACCGTCCGAGTTTCCGATGAACCGACGATCACCACGGTCAGCATGTCCACATCGTCGACCTCAAGCTCCGAAAGCGCCACGACCCGCACCTTCTCCTCCGGCCTGCCCAGATTGGTGGCTAGGATCACCGGCGTATCCGCCGGGCGATGCTGAAGCAGTACGTCGCGTGCATAGGCAAGCTGCGTTCTGCGGCGCTTGGAAACCGGATTGTAGAAGGCAATGACGAAGTCGCCTTCGGCAGCAGCCTTCACCCGCATCTGGATTGCCTCCCAGGGCGTCAGCAGGTCCGACAGGGATATGGTGCAGAAATCATGGCCCAGCGGCGCACCGGCCCTGGCCGCTGCCGCCTGCAGGGCGGAAATGCCCGGCGAAACGGCTATGACGATGCGCTTTGCTCCATCGCTCAAGCCGCCCTTCTCGATCAGTTCGAAGACCAGCGTTGCCATGGCATAGATGCCGGCATCGCCCGAACACACCAGTGCCACGTCCTTGCCCAAGCCCGCCAGTTCCATCGCGTGGCGTACCCGGTCTTCCTCCTTGCCGAGGTCGAAGTCGTGCCGCGTCTTGCCTTGCGAGATCGGCGCGATGAGATCGAGATAGAGCGAATAGCCGACGAGGTCGGTTGCTTCACCGATCATTCGTGTCACCTCCGGCGAGCGCCAGCCCTCCTGCCCCGGCCCGATGCCGACGACGAACAGCCGCCCGCGCGGCCTGCCTGTTTCCATGGTTCTTTCTTTCGTAAATACCTGGGCTGCGCGCCCGATTGCCGCCGTTGCCCGTTTCGATTTGCGTTTCGCCTGCACAAGACTGCCATCGGCACCTGCCGCCGCGAGCGCTGCCCCCTCGGCAACGCCGTGACAGCCGACCTCTGCAAACACCACATCCGAGGGGCTGGCCAGCCGCGGTGTCTCGGCTTCCAGCCGTTCGGCAGTGAAGAACTGCGCCGCCACGCCGAAATGCGTCGCTACCGCGTGGATGGCCGCCTCGTCCGCCTTCACGTCGATGGAAGCGGCCATGGCGATGGCTTCCGGCGCGATCCCGGCTGTAGCAAGCGTTTCGGTTGCCAGTGCAATCGCTTCCTGCAGATCGCAGCCCCGCTCACAACCCATGCCGAGAATACAATTCTTCGGCACGTAGTGCAGATCGAGCGGCCCACAGGCCTGCGGGCTTTCGCTCGCCATCAGCCGCACCTTGCCATCGCTGGAAAAAGGCAGGCCCGCTTCTGCAAGCCACGCACAATCGCCGATCAGTTGCGCCTGTTCACCTGCCAGCAGCGCCGCCATGACGGGCTTGGCGTTCTGCGGATTGGCGAGTACCCAGCCATCCGGCGGCGCGTCGAGCGCAATGCCGAAGCGCAGATCGCCTGCAGTGGTAATCGCAGCATTGCCCTGCAACGCGTCGGCAATCTTCCGCGCCAGATCATTGGCGCCATAATGGCCGCCCAGCAGCGGCACGACGGAACTGCCGTCCTCGGCAACAGCAATAACCGGTGGCTCCTGCCGCTTGTCGGCAAGATGTGGCGCGAGAATGCGGATCAATGATCCTGCCGCCATGACACCGATGACAGGGCGGCCTGACGTGAATGCTTCAACAATCGCTTCACCGATGCGATCGACCCGCCGGTCCGCACCGGCAGCCCTGCTCTCTGGCGCGGCCGTTTCTCCGCCCGTAATCCGCTGTACCTCGCGGGCGGTTTTGAGCCCGGTTTCCGAAAGAACGGCGATCATCGGCAGCTTGGCAGAAGCAGCCATCACGCCTCTCCCGCAAGCGTCTGTACCGGCACGGCCTGCCGCGTCACCCAGTTTTCCGCGCCCTTGTAGATCAGGATCATTGAGAAGTATGGCGCCTTGCCCGCATCGTAGCCCGAAAGCGGCAGCACCTGCTGGTTTTCCAGCGTCACCCGCTCCAGATAGCCCGCCTTCTCCATCAGACCCATGTCGCCAATGAGCGAGCGGATGCGGCTGAAATGCCGCCCGACCTTGATGATTGCCACCGCACCGCTTGCCGCAATCTGCGCCCGCAGGGTCTCATCCGGCAGCGGACCGGGCAGCACCGTCAGCACATCATTGCGCGCCGCCAATGGCCGCTGCAGCGCCGCGGCGGATGCCGTCAGCGAGGAGACGCCCGGCACGATCTCGCAGGTAAACCGGTCCGACAGCCGCTCGAAGAGATACATGAAGGAGCCGTAGAAGAAGGGGTCGCCCTCACACAGCACCACCACATCCTCGCCCGATGCCAGATACCCGGCGATCCGTTCGGCAGCCTCGTCATAGATCGTCGCAGCAGGAAACCGCTCCACCCGCATGGGAATGACGATGGGAATTTCTGTCTGATCATCGCTCATAAAACCGGCAACGATGGAGCGCGCGAAACTCTCGCCATCGTCCGGCGCCGGATAGGCAACCACCTTTGCTGCCATGAGAATACGATGGGCCTTCAGCGTCAGCAGTTCCGGATCGCCGGGCCCGACGCCGATACCGTAGAGCACGCCCTTCTGGTTGCGGCATTTCATGGTGTCACCCGCCCGCTCTTATTTGTAGCGGTTTTCACAACCGTCCACTGGGTCACCGTCATCAACGGCTTCATGGCGGTAAAGCGGCCGACCGGCATCGCTTCGCTTGCCGCAATGCGCTCCAGCGTCCCACCATGCTTTTGCGCCAGTGCGATCAGCCGTGCCTCACTTTCCAGCGTCACACCATTGGCAACAAGCCTGCCGCCCGGCCGCAGGGCTCGCCAGGCTGTTTCGAAAACACCCTTGTTTGTAAGACCACCGCCGATGAACACCGCGTCAGGCACCGGCAGGCCCTTGAGCGCTTCCGGCGCTTCACCCGAAACCACCTGCAGTTTCGGCGCACCAAGGGTCATGCGATTCGTTTCGATCATTGCCCGTCGTTGCGCATTTGGTTCGATGGCAATGGCCATGGCACTGCGGGCAGCCCGCATCCATTCCACCGAGATGGAACCGCAGCCGGCGCCAATGTCCCACAACAGCGCATCGGGATAGGGCTGCAGGGCTGCAAGGGTTGCTGCCCGCACCACGCGCTTGGTCAGCTGGCCATCGTGCTCGAACGCATCGTCGGGCAACCCTCCGGTGCGCGAGAAAGCTCCAGCGCCTGCATCGGCCACGCACTCGATGGCCAGAACATGGAAATCGGGTGCCTTGCGCCGCCAGTTTGCCGCCACGCCATCAATGCGCTTTTCCCTTGGCCCGCCGAGACTGGCGAGCACGCTCATCGGGCTTTGCGAAAAACCGCGCCGCTTCAGCAGCGTTGCCACTTCTTTCGGGCTGTCGCCGTCGCGCGTCAGCACCAGCAGCCGCACACCCGGCGCGAAATGCGGAATGATCTGTTCCGCCGCCCTGCCATGCACGGTGACGGTCTCCACATCGGCAAGGCTCCAGCCCATGCGGCAGGCAGCCCACTGAAAGGCCGAAAGCTG
>JAGRLQ010000097.1:0-2423 GCA_020441735.1 Nitratireductor sp. | reverse complement strand
ACCAGAATGACGATCCGCCTGCCCTTGTGGCGTTTGATCTCATCGATCATCACATTGAAAGGCGACGGCCAGGCAAGGCGCTCGGCGGTAACGTTACCGGCAAGCTTCTGGTGCCGGTCCCCGCCGATGATCACCTCGGCCTGCTCGACCAACTGGCGCGCCGCCGCCGACAGGCCTTCCATGCCGTCTTCGCCGATGCCGATAATGGTAAGCCAGGGTTCGGGCCAGGGAGCGGACATGGCGGTCAGGACTTTCCGGTTGCCAGATAGGCTAGCGCGTTGACGACCGAGGACGCCATGGCACTGCCGCCGCGCCTGCCGTGCACGGTAATGAAATGCGCACCGCGCGGATTGGCTGCCAGTTCAGCCTTAGATTCCACCGCGCCGACGAAACCCACCGGCAGGCCGGCAATCAGCGCCGGCATGCCCGCGCCCTCATCAATGCGCTCCAGCAATCGGAACAGTGCTGTCGGCGCATTGCCGATGACACAGATCGAGCCTTCCAGATCATCCCAGAAATCGACGGCGGACGCGGTGCGCGTGTTTTTTTCCGCCTTGCCGTAATAGCTGGCCCGCGGATCGTTGAGCGTGCAGACCAGCCTGGAAGCACCCGGCAGGTTGCGTTCGATGATACCAGCCTTCACCATTTCCACATCGCAATAGACCGGGCAGTTGTTCTTCAACGCGGCGACGCCTGCCTCAGCAGCCCCTTCGGAAAAAGCCAGATCATCGAGAACATCGGTCATGCCGCAGGCATGAATGAGCCGCACCGCAACGCGCTGCATGGCAGGCGAAAAAGCGGAAAGATCGGTTTCGCCTTCGATTGTCTCGAAGGAAAGCCGGTAGATTTCAGCCGGATCGCGGATGTAGTCGAGCGTCATCTCACTTCGATTTCATCGATCGGGGACCATGGGGATGATCCGCATGAGGATAGGGATGGTGGTGGTGACCGTGATCATGGCTATGGTCATGATGATGATCGTGATCATGATGGTGATGATGGTCATGCCCATGATCATCGTGGTGATGGTGATGATCGTGCCCATGGCTGTGGCCATGATCATGCGTGTGCAGCGGCGTCCACGGCAGGCCATGCTGCTTGCAGAATTCCTCGTCCCGGCAGGAGGCATCGCAATCGCCTTCGCAGGGGCAGTTCTCCAGCCCGCCGCCAATGCCTTCCACATGATGGTGGTGGCTTTCCTGCGCCACGCCCACTTCCGCCTCGAAACCGAGCACCTGTTCGCGGTATTTGCACATCTGGCAGTTCATCACGCCGGCCCCTTCGAGGATTTCAATCAACCGGTCCTCGAATGTGTCGATCACCAGGGGATGATCGTTGAGATAGCCGGCCTTGATGAACTCGATATCGGGATGACGCGCCGCCACCTGGTCGGTGTAGCTGTAGATGCGCTTCACCAGCACGCCGGTGAACAGGAAATACGGGAAAACGATGATCCGCTTGTAGCCGAGCTTCGCCGCATGTTCGAGGCCGGGTTCGACCAGCGGAAAGGTGACGCCGGAATAACACGTCTCCGCCCAGCCGAAACCCATGCCTTCCCACAGCATGCGCATCACCTTGGCAACGTTTGAATTGGCATCGGGATCGGATGCCCCGCGCCCCACCACCATGAGCAAGGTCTCGTGCCGGGCAACATCGCCACCGGCAGCAGCAATTGCCTCTTCGATGCGTTCGCCGGCGGCCCGGATCATTTTCAGGTCGACGCCCAGCTCCCGGCCATATTCGATCCTGATGTCCGGGTTCTGCGCGCCATAGGTGTTGAGCACCGAAGGAATGTCGTTCTTGGCGTGTCCGGCGGCAAACAGCATGCCGGGCACGGCGAGCACGCGCTTGACGCCCTTCTCCTTCAGCCGGTCGAGACCGGAATGAATGACCGGATTGCAGAACTCCAGATAGCCGTATTCGATCGGCACTTGCGGATAGCGCGCCTTCAGCGCCTGGGACAGCGTGGCGAATTCCTTCGCGGCATTCTGATTGCGGCTGCCATGGCCGCAGATCATGATGCCGGTATCCTTGGGAAGATTGGCGATGATGGAACGTGCGCTGGACATCTGATTCATGCTTCTGCGCCTGCTGCTTCGCCATCATCCTCGATGGTCTGCTCGGCCTCGGCGTCTTCAGCATCAAGCTTGCGCTTGCCGAGCCATGCAGCAATCGCAGCAGCCGTTACCGCAGCTCCTACCGCTACCCAGTGACTGTGACCTGCCAGTTCACCCACATGGCCAAGATGGGCGTGAGCCTGGCCAACCCCGCCCAAGACAAGGATCAGCGATAGAAATGCGCGCATGGTTTGCTCCCGCCTGTTCGTGCCCGACAGCGTGGGGAAAAAACCGGATTGTGAGAAAAACAGGAAATGGCCGCCACCGGGGCGGGCCGCTCTTTTTCTGACAGCTCCGGACTTGGTC
>JAGRLQ010000096.1 GCA_020441735.1 Nitratireductor sp. | reverse complement strand
ATTCCATGATGTTGAGGCCACGCTGGCCGAGGGCCGGCCCGATGGGCGGCGACGGCGAGGCATTGCCTGCTGGCACCTGCAATTTCAGGTAACCGGCGATTTTCTTGGCCATGTTGACTGCCTTTCACTTGCCCTGCCCTCCAACGGAGGCGGGCGATGACGTTTCCCGGTGGCGCCTGTTGCCGCATCCTTGTCGGACATGGCGGGCGGTCCCGGCATTGCAGTTGCGTGGTGCGGCTTTCGACCGGCGGCCAGCCGGCCTCACCTCCCACGCACTAGTTCAAATCTTGCGCATCCCTCGCTTTGCTCGGTCTACGTGCGATTTGAATTTGCTCAAATCCCGCGCCTCGCTTGTTGCGAGACACCGGACCCAAACTAGACCTTCTCGACCTGGCCGTATTCCAGATCGACGGGGGTTGCCCGTCCGAAGATCGAAACTTCCACCTTGAGGCGGGCGCGCTCCTCGTCCACCTCCTGAACGATGCCGTTGAACGAGGCAAAGGGGCCATCGGAGACCCGTACCTGCTCGCCAACCTCGTAGGATACAGACGGCTTGGGATGCTCCACGCCTTCCTGCACCTGGTTCAAAATCCGCTCGGCCTCGCGGTCGGTAATCGGCATCGGCTTGTTGTCGGAGCCGAGAAAGCCGGAGACCTTGGGTGTATTCTTGATCAGATGGAAAGCCTCGTCGGTCAGATCCATCTTGACCAGCACATAGCCCGGAAAGAACTTGCGTTCTGCATCCACCTTGCGGCCGCGGCGCACTTCGACCACTTTCTCGGTCGGCACCATGACCGCCTCGAACAGATCCTCGAGCCCCTTCTGGCGCGCTTGTTCCTGGATCGACTCGGCCACCTTCTTCTCGAAGTTCGAATAGGCGTGAACGATGTACCAGCGTTTGGCCATTTTACTTACGTCCAATTCCCCGTAGCCGGCGGCCGCAAAACCGCCGCCCTTTTAGCTTCCGATCTCCAGGAGCAGTCCGACGATCGTCGACAGCACCTGATCCACCGCCAGGAAGAAGAATGCCGCCAGTATGATCATGATAAACACCATGACCGTCGTCACCATGGTCTCGCGGCGCGTCGGCCAGGTGACTTTCGACACCTCCTGACGGACCTGCTGAAGAAAGGTGAACGGATTGGTTTTCGACGCCATTCCCAAGAATTCCCGGCCAAACCCAGCGCAAAATCCGGTCAAACCGGAAACAGAACCACCATCACGACAACCGCCATTCCTCGCGGCACGGATGATTCAGCCTGCCCTGGATTCGAATAAATCCTGTTTTTCCATGAACTTAAGCGCGCAAAGACCCGTTGCGGCCCAGCGCGCTGCTTCATCACTCGGGGTGTAGATAACGGCGGGCAGGACAAAACGCAAGGGTAAATCGCTGCAGATTCTGGAAATCACGGAATCTTTTCAATGGCATGACAATGAGGTGCCATCCTATGTCGCCGGATAGAGTACCGGAAAGTCCTCGCCATCGAAAGGTTCGCCCGGTTCGTACTGCAAATCGGGAAAGGCCGGCGAGGTTGCGCCGGGCCGATCGGCAAAGCGGGCATCATCGCCCACCCAGCGAACCGAAATCACCCTTCTGCGATCGGGCGAGGCATTGGCCGGCGCGCCATGCAGCGTGGTGAACGCAAAGGCAACCGCATCGCCCGGTTCCACCGCCCAGCCGAGAATGTCGTACTTGTCGCGATTGGCATCGATATCGGGGACGGCCTCGGACGCATCGCCCTCGAACAGCGGCGTTCCGTCAAAGCGGTCAGGTCGGAAAACGGTGCTCCATTTGTGGGAGCCGGCGACATATTCGATGGTGCGCTCGCGCGGCACGACATCGAGCGGCACCCAGAAGGAGACGGTCTTTTCCCCTTCCACCAAATAATAGGGCGCATCCTGATGCCAGGGTGTGACGTTGGAATTGCCCGGTTCCTTGACAAGGATGTGGTCGTGGAAGATGCGCGCCGTCTTTGAGCCCATCAGGGTTGCAGCCATTTCGGCCATGGGCGACTCCTTCACCAGCGCGCGATACCCATCGAACTTGTTCCAGACCACGTAATCCTGGAAAAACGGCGAAGCAGCCCCTTCCGGACGGTAGGTACGCTCACGCCAGGAAGGGCCGGCCTGGTTTTCCTCGATGGCCTTGCGGGCAATATCCACATAGTCGCGGAAAGCGCCCTTCAGCAGCACCGCGCCATCGCGCCGGAAAGCCTCGATCTGCTCGCTGGTCAAATAGCCGCTGGTCATGCCGTTTCCTCGCTTTCCACTATCGCCCGCAATGGCGGTCCACCACACGCTGGATCATCGGGGCATAATGGGAAAAGGGCCTGGTTTCCAGCCCGGCCTGCTTGCCGGCTTCGTCATAGTGCCGCACCTTGATGATGTCGGCGAGGTTGGGATTGGCCTCGAACTCGGCCACCTCATCGGCATCCATCGGTCCGCCCTGAAGTTTAAGCGAATGGATGGAAGCTTCCGACAGGCGTTTGAAGTATTCCGGCCTTGTCGCGCAGAGATAGCGCTTGGCAGCGACGTGATATTTCACGCAATCGGTGACGATGGAAGGAAAGAACGGCGCCAGCACCTCGGCACCGGCATCCTCGTGGTGGCGGTCCTCGGTATCGGCCATGGAAAAAGTGCCGAATTCGCTGGTGAAATGGCCAATGTCATGCAGCAGGGCTGCGACGATCACCTCCTCGCGCTCGCCCGCCTTTTCGGCGAAATGGGCACCCTGCAGCATGTGCTCGGCCATGGTGACGGGTTCGCCGAGATACTCTTCATTGCCGCGGCGCTCGAAGATGCCGCCGAGAAAGCCAACGACGGTTTCAGGTGTCAGTTCGGGTTTTGCAGAAGCCTGCGCGGTCATTCGGCTGCCTCCGGCATGCCGGCTTCCAGCGCGGCAAGGGTCGAATAAAGCCCGTCCTTGTCGGCATAACATCCCTGCAGCCAGCGCGTGCCGGTGCCGGAATAGGCCTTGCGGGCATGCAGCACGCGGGTGTTGTCGACCACGAAGCATTCGCCGGGTTCGAGCCTGAAGGTTACTTCCATCGCCGGATCATCAATGATTTCGCCAAGCCGGCGATAGGCGTCGTAGTAGAGCGCCATCTCGTCATAGGGAATGTCGGTGAGTGCTGCCGCCGAGCGGTTGTTGAAGCGCACAGCGATCAGCTCGCCATCGGGCGCCAGTTCGATCATCGGGCGGCGCGCGCGCAGTGCCACGCCCTTCGACCCGGCATATTCGAAGCGGGCGCAGTGGCGGGCAAGGCAATTGAACCCTTCGGGGTTCTCGGCCTTCAGCCGAAGTGCTGCGGCAAAGCCGTCGACCACCATGTTCTCGCCACCTGCCGCTGAACTTTCCAGGCAATAGAGCACCTGGATGGTCGGCACGGGATCGCGGTAGGGGTTGTCCGTATGGGCCTGCAGACCGAGGCCGGTATAGGCGAGATTGGTCGGATTGACCTCGGTGCGCACCTCGAAATGGCGACCGTAATTGGTCTCGCGCACATGGCCGAAGAGATCGACCACCTTGAAGAGCGCGCCCTCCTCCACCGGGCCGCCTTCCAGTTTGGCAAAGCCGTAGCGGGCAAGGCCTGAAAGCCAGGCGCGCAGGGCGTTGCCGTCTTTCGATACCGCGCCGAAATCACCCGACGGCACCTTTGACTGAAGTTTGGCATCCCAGGTCTCGACATGGGGAGCGAGCCAACCGGAGGCACGCGGATGCTCGCGATCATAGGCATGAGCAAGCAACCAGCCGGGATCGTAGGCGACGGTCTTGCCTTCCGGCGCGAAGGTGATCCGGAGCATTCCGCCCTCGATGCCGGCATCGGTGATGCACGTATCGGCGGGGATGTCGGAAAGGGTGATCAGGCGCTGGCCATTGCCGGGATTGCGGGTTTTCTCATCAAAGGCATTATCGCGCAGCCAGATGGCGTGAAAGCGGGTCTGTTGGCCCGTTTCGTCGCGCAGGCAAAGCACCCTGCCCGCTTCCGTCACTTCAGCGGAAATCATGATCGCTTCCTCCCTGACCACCGTGGACCTGAAGCAAGGCTACTGCCGGGCCGGCATCCGGCGCAAGCCGGCTTTGCGACGGCAAGCTTCTTCCGGCGACATCCGTGCCGGAAATGGTTCTTTTCAGGCCGAAAAGGCGCTCATCCAGATCGCTGAATAAAACAGCGACGTGCCGCCGAGCACGAAACCGTGCCAGATGGCATAACGGTAGGCCTGAATTTCGCGGGCATAGAAGATGGTGCCGAAGGTATATACCAGGCCACCGGCAATGATGGCGACAAGCGCCGGGGTCGGCAGTTTGGCGCCCATTTCCGGCAGCGCCAGCAGGCCAATCCAGCCGATCGCCAGATAGGAAGCAAGCGACCAGCGCGGCTCCAGTTTGGGCGCAACGAGCTTGTAGATCATGGCGGGAATGGCAAGCAGCCAGACCACCGCCAGCACCGTCAGGCACCAGAAACCGCCAAGCAGGACCAGCAGCGGCGTGAAGGTTCCCGCGATCAGGGCGTAGATGGCGGCGTGATCAGCGCGGCGCCAGGCACGGCGCCAGTAATGCCAGGGCAGCAGGTGATAACCGGCCGAAACACCGAAGGAAAACAGCATGGTGAGGCAGTAGATCGTGCAGGCGGCAATAACGGCCCAATCACGATGGGTTGCGGCGTTGACCATCAACAGGACGGACCCTGCAACAACGCCCAGCAGGCTCACCAGATGAACAGCGGTATCGGCAAAACGCTCCCGCCTGCACTCCGATGGATACATCATACGCGCCACCCTCGATACGCGATACTTCAGGAAACATCATGACAGCAGAGTATGACATTTACGTAAACAGCGAAAACGGCCTCCCGCCATCACGATCGGTAACAGGCCTGAAACGAAATTCGCGAATCCCGTGAAACGGTTGGCGGAAAATGCTGCCAGAAAGATTCAGGCTGTTTCATCGGCTGCAGGCCGCAGACACGTGTCGCGCGCTGACCGCGAAAAAAAGGCGGGGCCTGAGCCCCGCCTGCCAGTTTTGACCGGAGGATATGCCAGTCAGAAACGCTTCACTCAGACTTCCGCGAACTGGTTCATGGTGTTGTCTTCGCCGGCTGCTTTCAGCGCGGCATCGCCTGCGAAGTACTCCTTGTGATCGTCGCCGATGTCGGAACCCGCCATGTTCTGGTGCTTGACGCAGGC
>JAGRLQ010000095.1 GCA_020441735.1 Nitratireductor sp. | reverse complement strand
GCCTGCCCGCCGCCGGGCCGATCAGCTCAGAAAGCCGCGCCTCGACATTCATGTGGATGTCTTCGAGCGCAGTCGAGAACTGGAATTTGCCCGCCTCGATTTCTGACAAAATCGTGTCTAGACCTTTGAGGATCGCTTTGGCATCACGCTTCGAAAGAATGCCCTGTTCGGCAAGCATGGTTGCATGCGCCTTCGAACCCGCTATGTCTTGCGCGTACAGCTTCTGGTCGAAACCGATGGAGGCGTTAATCGCTTCCATCACGGCATCGGGCCGGTCGGAAAACCGCCCGCCCCACATCTTGTTGCTCGAACTCTTGGCCGATGGCTTTCTGGCCATGATCTGCTCCTGGAGAAAAGTCGCGTGAGCGATACAGAAAAAAACCGTTCAGTGCTACCCGCTAACTGCTGGCGGGGGGCGCTGCTTGCAGCTGCCGCGCTTCTTCTGACCGCCTGCAGCGACAGTTCGACGGTCGAAACAGCGCAATGTTCTGCATCGACGGAACGCGCTGCCACGCTGAAACCACTGGTCGGCGGAGACGTCGCCGCTTTCACGGTCGCAGACGAGCCGGTGCCGCTGCCGGTCTTCGAATTTGCCGGCAGGGACGGCGTGAAAGCTTCAACGGCAGATTTTGCAGGCAAAACACTGCTGCTCAATCTGTGGGCCACCTGGTGTGCGCCTTGCCGGGAGGAAATGCCGGCCCTCGACAAATTGCAGGCAGAACTCGGTGGCGAAACATTTCAGGTCTTGCCTGTCTCGATTGACCGTGGCGGACCGCAGAAGCCCCTCGCCTTTTACAAGGAAATCGGCGTTTCCCACCTGCCCTTCTATCAGGACGAGACCATGGACATCTTCAATGAACTGAAGAAGAAGAGCCTTGCCTTCGGCCTGCCGGTCACCCTGCTGATCGACAAGGACGGATGTGTCCTTGGCAATCTCAATGGTCCTGCGGACTGGGCCGGTTTCGATGCCAAGCAGCTCATGGGTGCCGCGATCGATCAGTGAGAGCACCAATATTCATTTGGTTTCTGAATAAGAGTTATCCGGCAAAAGAATTTCTCAATGGATGGGACGGCAAGTAGGTTTCGGGCGCTCTGATAGAAGCGCCGATATGTTCAACTTTTCGATCTCCACGCTGCCGGTTCTGTTTCTGGGTGTCCTTCTGGGTGCCCTGGTGATGTTCGCCGTTGCAAACGAGCTGGGCAAACGCTCAAGGCTCTCCCTCGGCGGCAGGCTGTTGATGGCCGGCGCCATCGGCTTCGGCGTGATTTCCATCGGCATCAAATCCATCATTCTGCTGACCTTCACCCATGATGGCGGATCGAACCTCGAACTTGCGAACCGGTTTGCCAATGAACTCGTGGACCGGGAACTGGCTAACCAGCCCAGGAAAACCGCCGGGTTTTTCAGACGGCGGAGCGACTTCGATTCACGGGTCTGGATTGCTCTTCCCGAACATGCGCCGACGCCCAAAGACAATGTAGCTTCACCGAAAAAGATCGCCCTCGGCAAAAGCCTGTTCAACGACACGGACCTGTCCCTGGACCGGACCCTTTCCTGCGCATCCTGCCACCGTCTTGCCGATGGCGGCGACGACAATGAGCCAGTGTCCACCGGCGTTGGCGGCAAGAAGGGCAATCGCAATGCGCCAACGGTCTTGAATGCGGCATTTCTAGACAAGCTGTTCTGGGACGGTCGGGCATCCTCCCTTGAGGAACAGGCAACCGGTCCCCTGCTTAATCCGGTTGAGATGGCATTGCCGGATGCAGCGGCGCTGGTTGAACGTGTCAAGAAAAGCAGAAAATACCGCAACCGCTTCACAGAGGTTTTCGGAGGTAGCGACCCGGTATCGGTACAGAATATTTCCAAGGCCATCGCAGCCTATGAGCGAACGCTTCTCGTGACCGACACCCCCTATGACCGCTTCGTGCGTGGTGACCAGGATGCCATGTCCGCAAGCGCACAACGCGGCATGATCCTGTTTGACGAGATCGGTTGCCGGAACTGTCATGCCGACCCGATGTTCTCGGCAGCAGGAAAAGAACGGAACAGGGGCAATTACCGCATGTTTCCCGTTCACAAGGGCAGCCCGTACATTCAGCGCTACGAACTTCTGGTGGACGGCAAGCCGAAAGTCTGGCGTGTGCCGTCACTTAGGAACGTCGCCCTTACCGCACCTTATTTTCACAATGGTTCGGTCGGGACGCTTGAAGAGGCTGTCCGTGTGATGGCGTCTGCCCAGCTCGGCAAAATCATTTCCAACAACCCTGAAGACGATTACTCAATTACCGAGATATCAAGAGACGGTGAACGGCCGGGGCTAGAAATGCAGATGATCAAAAACCGCGCCCTGAATGACGGGGAGATCCGCGATCTTGTCGCGTTTCTGAAGACACTCTCGAAGGGCAAGGAAAGCCTCTGAGGGAACAGATACAATCCGGCGCTCGCCCTTCGACAGGCTCAGGGTGAGGCCGGATGGAATGCGCCGCACCCTCCCTAGTCATCCTCGGGCTTGACCCGAGGA
>JAGRLQ010000413.1 GCA_020441735.1 Nitratireductor sp. | reverse complement strand
GTCAATGGCGCGATTGACTAGAGCAGAGGCGGCGCCACTGCAAACGGCGCAGGGAACAGGTCGCAAAGCCATGAGCGGGGACAGGACAAAGCAATCAGGGGCCGGCATTTTGCCGGATCACATGATTGCCAGGCTTTTTGAAAGCGGCGCGCTCGCCGCGGCCCGCCCGCTTGATGATGACCAGATTCAACCGGCAAGCCTCGACCTGCGTCTCGGCGAAACCGCCTACCGTGTGCGGGCATCCTTCCTGCCTGGAAAGACGACAGTCGCCGACAAGCTGGAAAATCTCAAACTGCACGAGTTCAGCCTGATGGAGGGCGCGGTCCTGGAAACGGGCTGTGTCTATATTGTGCCGCTGCTGGAAAGCCTGTTGCTTCCCGAGACGATCTCCGCTTCGGCAAACCCGAAGAGTTCCACCGGCCGGCTCGACATTTTCACCCGTGTCATCAGCGACTATTGCCAGGGCTTCGACCAGATCACGGCAGGCTACAACGGCCCGCTTTATCTTGAAATCAGTCCCAGCACCTTTCCCGTGGTGGTGCGCACCGGTTCGCGCCTGTCACAGGTTCGTTTCCGCACCGGCGCATCGCAACTCGATGATGCCGAGCTTCTCAAGCTGCATGAGAAGGAAGTGCTGGTCGCTACCTCCGAGCCCAACATCCACAATCATGGCATTGGCCTGTCGATCGATCTGACGGGCGATGAAAACGGGTTGGTCGGCTATCGCGGCAAGCGGCACACAGGCGTCGTGGATGTCGACAAGAAGGCGGCACTGCAAATTCACGATTACTGGGAGCCGATCTACAACCGCGGCAATCGCGATATCGTGCTCGACCCCGACGAGTTCTATATTCTGGTGTCGCAGGAAGCCGTCCATGTGCCGCCGCTTTATGCCGCCGAGATGGTTCCCTTTGACCCGCTGGTCGGTGAGTTCCGTGTCCATTATGCCGGCTTTTTCGATCCCGGCTTCGGCCATGCGGCGGCAGGCGGACTGGGCGCGCGCGGCGTGCTGGAAGTCCGAAGTCATGAAGTGCCGTTCATTCTCGATCATGGTCAGATCATCGGTCGGCTGGTTTACGAACACATGCTGGAACGCCCAAGGGCTTTGTATGGCCAGGACCTCGGCTCGAACTATCAGGCCCAGGGCCTGAAACTTTCCAAGCATTTCCGCTGATACAGCCTACCCCTGTTCGGGACGTCAGTCTGTTTTCTGCCAGTCGGGCGGGTGGCGTTTGGTGTTGCCGTGTTCGGTTTTCTCCCACACATGCGGTTTGAAGATCAGTTGAAACAGCGCGCGCCAGCCCGCAAGGGAAATGAGTAGCCAGTAAAACGGGAACAGCAGGATCCAGAAGACCGACAGACCGGCGCGCCGGTTGGGCCGGATAATGGCGAGTTCCACCGCCACCACCAGCAGGCAGTAAGTCGTATATCCGGCAACAAGGTTGAAGTTGCTGATGCCGGCCATGGCAATGTCGATAATGCTGAGGGATGTTCCGGAAAAGAACCGTGTCATCTGGTAGACATAGGCAGCCAGAAACACCGGATGCACCAGAACCGATACCACCAGCGAAATCAGGATGACGTGGAACAGGGCATAGTTCCTCAGCCCCATTTCCCGCGCTGTTCTGACCGGTGAGCGCAGGTGCACCAGCAGGGTTTGCATCCAGCCCTTTGTCCATCTTGTGCGTTGCTGCAGCCATGGCCGGAACTGCGCCGGAGCCTCTTCCATGGTTGGTGTGGTAATCGTCCCGCACAGCATGCGGTGGCGGGCGAGCCGCATGCCGAGATCGGCGTCCTCGGTAACGT
>JAGRLQ010000094.1:3642-6821 GCA_020441735.1 Nitratireductor sp. | reverse complement strand
AACTTGCCGATCTTCTGGCCGAACTGCTCGCGCTCGGCGGCATATTCGACGGCGTGGCCAAAAGCCCGTTCTGCCCGGCCAAGACAGGTCGCACCCACCTGCAGCCGGGTCGCACCGAGCCAGGTATTGGCGACCTCGAAGCCCTTGTGCACTTCGCCGAGAATGTTTTCCGCCGGAATGCGGCAGTTGTCGAATTCGAGCACCGCATTGGTGTAGCCGCGATGGGAAACGTTGCGGTAACCGTCACGCACCGCAAAGCCCGGCGTGCCCTTGTCGACGAAGAAGGCGGTGATCAGCGCGCGCTTGCCACGCGGGGTATCTTCCTCGCCCGATTTCATGAAGCAGATGGAAAAATCGGCGATGTCGGCATGGGAGATAAAATGCTTGGTGCCGTTGAGCACCCAGTCATCACCCTCCCCTGGGCCATCCTGCTTCGCTGTCGCTTTCATGCCGCGGAGATCGGAGCCGGCGCCAGGCTCCGTCATGGCAAGGCAGTCCCATTTCTCACCCGCCACGCAGGGCTTGAGATACTTCTCCTGCTGTTCAGGTGACCCCGCGCACAGAATGTTGGAAGGCCGCGCCACGCAGGTCCAGTGCAGCGCATAGTTCGCCCGGCCCAACTCCTTTTCGTAGAGCAGCCAGGTCAGCGTATCGAGGCCCGCACCGCCAAATTCCTCGGGAATGTTGGCAGCATAAAGCCCGGCTTCAATCGCCTTCTTCTGGATTTCCCTGACAAGGTCCATCTCCAGAACGCCGCTGCGCTCGATTGCCAGTTCATGCGGATAAAGCTCGTTTTCGACGAAGGACCGCGTGGTCTCGACGATCATCTGCTGTTCTTCGCTCAGTCCGAAATCCATCAGCGTTGCTCCCATTCCGATTCGGGCAGGCTTTCCGGTCTCGGCAGTTTCGACTGTGCTTCCTGCAGCGCATCGAGCCTGGCTGTCACTTCCGGCCCGGGTTCGCAGGAACGCCGGCTCTCAAGCGACACATGGATCAGCAACTGATTGCAGGTCGCCAGCAGCCCGCCATCCGAGGCCCGGCACATCTCGTGATACATGCGCAGCTTCTTGCCAGCGGCGCGCAGCACCTGTGTGCGCACGAAGATCGCCTCGCCTGCATGGGTTTCATCCCGGAAGGTGATGTGATTGTCCACGGTAAAGTAGGAAAGGCCACCGTCGATATAGGCCTGATCGGCTCCCACCATCGACATCACCACATCGCCGGCATCGGAAAACACTTGGCCATAGCGGCTTTCGTTCATGTGGCCGTTGTAATCGGTCCAGTCGATCGGAATGACCCGGTTGAGGGTCGTCAGCGGCTTGTCGAGTTCGGTGGGCACCGGCGGCTTGCTGCGCGAATCCTGGGCAGCAAGCAAGGCACCGGCCCCCCAAGTGCGCGGCTTCAAGGCCCGCATCATCGACACCAGATTGTCGTCGCGAATACGTTCCAGTTCACGGATCGAATACTTGCCCGACTGGGCATCGGACTGATCGGCAATCATGTTTGTCAGTTCGTCGGTCAGTTCCGGCACGTCCATCAGCTTGGTCCACGGCCAGGAAAGGCAGGGACCGAACTGGGCGATGAAATGGCGCATGCCTGCTTCACCCCCGGCGATGCGGTAGGTCTCGAACAGGCCCATCTGCGCCCATCTGAGACCGAAGCCGAAGCGGATCGCATCGTCGATTTCCTCGGTCGTTGCCACCCCGTCCTTGATCAGCCACAGCGCCTCGCGCCAGACGGCTTCGAGAAAGCGGTCGGCAATATGGGCATCGATCTCCTGGCGCACGATCAGCGGCTTCATGCCGATGGCTTCCAGCACGGATTTCGCCCGTGCCGTGGTGCCGGCATTGCCGACCAGCTCGATCAGCGGCAGCAGGTAGACCGGGTTGAACGGATGGGCGACGAAAATCTGTTCGGGCCGTGCTGCACCTTCCTGCAGTTCGGATGGTTTGAAACCCGAGGTCGACGAGCCGATCAGCGCATCCTTGCGGCAATGCTGCTGGATTTCGGCAAACACCTTGTGCTTGATCTCAAGCCGTTCCGGCACGCTTTCCTGTATCCAGTCGGCATCCTTCACCGCTTCGGCGAGCGAGCCGGCAAAGGAGAGATTTCCCTCCTGCGGCACGGTGACATCGGAAAGCGCCGGCAGCGAGCGCCGAGCATTGTCAAGCACCTCGCCGATCTTGCGTTCGGCCTCCGGATCGGGATCGGAAATGATCACGTCCCAACCGTTGAGCAGGAACCGCGCGGCCCATCCGCCACCGATCACCCCGCCACCGATGATGGCTGCTGTTTTCGTCATGAAAGTTCTCCAAAGCGATAGGGAAACGACCCGCAGTTACGCCCGCGGTGCCCTTTTTTCCAGCCCGNNNCGCGGACTTCGTCCGGCCCGATGACGCGCGCACCCATGTTCTCGATGATCGTGGCAGCGCGTTCGACAAGCTGGGCGTTGGTGGCAAGCTGGCCCTTGCCGAGCCACAGATTGTCCTCGAGCCCGACGCGCACATTGCCGCCGGCCAGCACAGCCGCCGCCGCATAGGCCATCTGGTGACGGCCGAGCGAAAACGCGCTCCAGGTCCAGCTTTCCGGCACATTGTTGACCATCGCCATGAAGGTGTTGAGATCATCCGGCGCGCCCCATGGCACACCCATGCAGAGCTGCACCAGCGCGTTTTCCTTCAGCACGCCCTCCTTCACCAACTCCTTGGCAAACCACAGGTGGCCGGTGTCGAAAGCCTCGATCTCTGGCTTGACGCCAAGCTCCGTCATCATGCCGCCCATGGCGCGCAGCATGCCGGGAGGGTTGGTCATCACATAGTCGGCCTCGGCAAAGTTCATCGTGCCGCAATCGAGCGTGCAGATCTCCGGCAGGCATTCATAGACATGCTTCATGCGCTCCGAGGCGCCCGCCATGTCGGTGCCCTTCTCGTTGAGCGGCAGCGGCTTTTCCGTCGGCCCGAACACCATGTCACCGCCCATGCCGGCGGTAAGGTTGAGCACCACATCGACATCGGCCTCGCGGATGCGTTCGGTGACTTCACGGTAGTATTCGACCTTGCGGCTCGGCGCTCCCGTCTCGGGATCGCGCACATGGCAATGGACGATGGCAGCCCCCGCCTTCGCCGCATCGATGGCCGAATTGGCGATCTGCTCTGGCGAGCGCGGCACATGCGGGCTGC
>JAGRLQ010000094.1:0-3602 GCA_020441735.1 Nitratireductor sp. | reverse complement strand
AGGTGATGAAGACTTCGCTGTTCATCTGTAGCGGCATGGCAATTCCTCCTGTTGCGCCAATCCTGCCTGACTGCGCAAATCTTGCTTGACATTTGGCGAAAGGAATTTGCCTTATATCGCAATGAGCCAGCCTCGCCGCATCGACATCGTCATCCTCTCCGGCTCCTCGCTGTTGAGCGTGGCATCTGCCGCCGATCCCATCCGCGCCGCCAACCGTCTTTCCGGCGAGAAGCTGTTCGACTGGCGCATTCTGTCTGCCGATGGCCAGCCGCCTCTGCTGTCGAACGGCCTGCCCTTCCCAGTCAGCGGCACGTTGAAACCGGCAGACACCGGCGCGGCACTCGTCATCGTCGCCGGTTTCGCCCAGCAATCTCATGCCAGCCCCGCCTTTCTGCGCACGCTTTCAGCCGCCGGGCGCAACTATGAAATTCTCTGCGGTGTCGAGGCAGGCACCTGGCTGCTCGCCCGCGCCGGGCTGATCCGCCACGAACAGGTGACCACCCACTGGGAGGATTTCGAACTGCTCGAAAGCACCTATCCCGATCTCGAGGTGCGCCGCGACCGCTTCGTCATCGATGGCCGCATCTGGACAGCGGGTGGCGCCTCGCCTGCCCTCGACATGATGCTACACCTCATTCGCCAGTGGCACGGCGCATCCCTCGCCCTCGATGCGGCAAGCGTCTTCATCTACGATCAAGCCCATCCGGCAACCGATGCCCAGCCAGTCGTCTCCCCCGGTCAGCTCGCCTCGCGGGAGCCGCGGCTCGCAACCGCCATCGACATCATGCAGAAGACCCTGGACAGCCCCCTGCCGGTACCCGCCATCGCCAGAAGAAGCGGGCTTTCCGCGCGCATGCTGGAGATGCTGTTTGCCCGCCATGTCGGCGTGCCGCCCGGCCGTTACTATCTCGCGCTGCGCCTGCAGGCTGCCCGCAAGATGGTGCTCGATACCGCGCTTTCCATGCAGGACATCGCCATCCGCACCGGCTTTGCCAGCCAGTCAGCCCTGTCGCGCTCATTCAGCAGGCGCTATGGCCAGAGCCCCCTCAAGATGCGGCTGGCGGGTTAGATCGTGTTTTAAAAAACCATCCCAGCAGGATTGGCGTCAGATACATCGGGATCTGGTAGCAGCCAATAAAGAGCAGCATTGGCTCGGTGACGCTCGCCGGCAGCGCGGTCAGAAACAGCGCCATGTTGCGATTGCCTGCAACGATTGCCGCCGGTGCGCGCGCCGCGCCGATATCCGGCACATGGCCAAGCGCGAAGAAGGCCAGCATCTGAAAGCCGAAATTGACCGCGAAGACCAATGCGAGTGTCAGCGCCAGCAGGCCGGGCTGTTGCCACAGGGCCGGACCGACCGCTGACATCAGCCCGATGACCACCACCATCATGATAACAGCCGACAGGCCATCCGCCGCCTGCAGCGTGCTCTCCGTCACCCGCCGCCAGAACAGATTGCGCAGCGCGAAACCCGCCAGCGCGCAGATGCCGATCACTGCCAGCAGGCGCAGCGCCGGAGCAAGAACAGCCATGCCGGCACCCAAGTTTCCGCCTGCAAGCTGCGGCATAAGCCAGAATACCGGCAGAACGGTCAGCGGCATCAAGGCGGTACCGACAACCATCAGCCGCAGGGCCGGGGCAGGATCAGCCCCGCACAGGATGGCAAGATTGGGTGAGCCCGAAATCGAGGCGCCTGCCGCCATCAGCACGATGGCCCCGGCGGTTGCCGCCTGCCAGCCGCCGGCTCCCGTGCCGAACCCGAAGCCCGACAGCGCAAAGCCCGCGATCAGTACAAGCGGAGCTGCGACCTGAAAAAGCAGAACAGCAACCAGGCTGAAACGGAAGTCCCGCCCTGCCCCGATGGCGGCCCTTGGCCCGACCCGAAAAGCGGCGACCAGCAGCATCAGGCCTATCATTTCCGGGATATAGGCTTTCAGGAAAATCGCCAACGGCTCGATGAAGATACCCGCCAGCAGACCGGCAATCAGCAGATAGCGCCCGTTGCGCGCGCACCAGATCAGCCCTTTTTCCACTGCACTCACGACAATCCCCGCCAAATGAGCAGCAGCGCGGAGACCGCGGCACTTGC
Source organism: Nitratireductor sp. (assembly GCA_020441735.1). Taxonomy (GTDB): domain Bacteria; phylum Pseudomonadota; class Alphaproteobacteria; order Rhizobiales; family Rhizobiaceae; genus Salaquimonas. The sequence goes on along the minus strand of JAGRLQ010000094.1, from coordinate 1,513 downwards.
CAGCAGCAGCACGCGGAAGCTGCGGTCGATCCGCGAGCGCAGCAGCGGCCCGGCCAGATAGCCTGCCGCAAACCCCGGCAGCATCAGCATTGCCCGCGCCAGATCGCCGCCCTGCACATATCCGGAGACGCCGAGGATAAAGAGCGAGATAGATGCCCCAACGGCGAAGTAGGTCTGCAGGCTGGGCCGCGCCTCGGCGGCACTGCGGCGCTGATAGACCACCGCCATCGGTGGCCCGCCAACGCTGGTAATCGTCGCCGAAAGACCGGAGAACATGCCGGCGGTACCGACCGAAAACAGGTTGAAGGGAATGCGCAAACCGCTGACCGAAACGGCAACCGCCAGCGCGATGGTGAAACCGAAAACCAGCATGAATGTCTTTTCATCGGGGATTGCCGAAAGCACCATGACCCCCAGAATGCTGCCGATGACCCGGCCGCCGGCAGCCGACCAGACTTCATCCCAGTGAATGCGCGACCATTCGCTGCCGAGCGACATCACCGCCGTGACAAAGGTCAGCATCAGCACGGGCACCGGTACGAAGACGATGGAGATCAGCGCCAGCAGGGGCGCGGCAATCAGCCCGAAGGCGATGCCGAGCGCATACTGAACCGCGGTCGCAAAGAAGATCACCCCGTTTGCAAGAAGCAGTTCGGTCAGTGTGTGTTCGGACCATGTGGCCGAAAGCTGGGCGAGAAAACCTTCCATGGCGTGAAATTATCCCGCGGGCCGGTATCTGCCCGCCAACGGATCAGGCACTCCCGTCAGCCGCCCGGCCGCGCGCGGATGTTCTCCGGCAGCCAGGTCGCAAGTTCGGGAAACGCGATCAGCACGAAGACCATCACCACCATGATGGCGAACATCGGCAGCGCAGCCTTGGCGATGTAGTTCATCTCGTGGTGGGTCATGCCCTGCAATACGAACAGGTTGAAGCCGATCGGCGGGGTGATCTGTGCCATTTCCACCACCACGACGATGAAAATGCCGAACCAGATGATGTCGATACCGGCCTGGCGGATCATCGGCTCGACCACGGCAATGGTCAGCACCACCGAGGAGATGCCGTCGAGAAAGCAGCCGATCACGATGTAGAAGACGAGCAGCGCCATCAGAAGTTCGAAACGCGAGAGCCCGAGCGAGGCGATCCACTCGGCAAGCGCGCGCGGCAGGCCGGTAAAGCCCATCGAAAGCGACAGGAAGGCGGCACCTGCCAGAATGAGCGCGATCATCGCCGATGTCCGCGTCGCGCCCATCAGGCTTGCTGTAAAGCTCTGCCAGTTGAGCGAGCCCTGAAAGGCGGCGAGTACAAGCGACCCCAGGACGCCGAAGGCGGCGGCCTCGGTCGCCGTGGCAAAACCCAGATACATCGAGCCGATCACCACCATGATGAGCAGGATGACCGGGATCAGGAAGCGCGAATTGGCGAGTTTCTCCGAGAACCGCATTTCAGGCTCCGGATCGGGCCGGTAGGAGGGTGACAGTCTGGAGAGAATGGCCACATAGGCCATGAACA
>JAGRLQ010000093.1 GCA_020441735.1 Nitratireductor sp. | reverse complement strand
TGCGGCAGTCCATGCAGTGGCAAAGGCCGACCCGGTAGGGACGCCCCGTTGCCCTGATCAAGACGCTGCCACATCGGCAACTGCCCTTGAAACGATCCATGCTGCATCTCCTCTCAAATCTGCCGGTGCGAAGAGTTATCGCAAAGGGCAAGCCAATGGCAATTAATCCCCTACGGTTTACTGCCATCCTGCTGCAGGATTGCATTTGCCTTCCGGGCCACTAGCTTGCATAAGACGGCTGTGATTTTCACGAGCGTTTGAGCGAACAAATTCGACGCTCAGGCCGATTGGAGTTTGTTCTTGCTCAGTCAATCCCGCATCGCTTCCCAGGACTACCGCGATTGCATGGCGCGGTTTGCCGGCGCCGTTCATGTGGTGGCAACGGATGGGCCTGCCGGGCACCGGGGTGTGACGGTTTCGGCGGTTACCTCGGTTTCCGATAATCCGCCGACATTGCTGGTCTGCCTCAACCGCAACCGGCCGGAAAACGGCTGGTTTGCTGAAAACGGTCATTTCAGTCTCAATACGCTGTGCGCCAGCCAGATCGATATTGCCCGGGCATTCGCCGGGGAGGGGCATATGGAGATGGAGGAGCGCTTCGCGCTTGGCCGGTGGCGTACGTTGGTGTCCGGTTCGCCGGTGCTTGAAGGTGCGCGCATGGCGCTTGACTGCCGGGTGGTCAATGTCATGGATGTTGCCACCCATATGGTGATTTTCGGCGAAGTGGCAGGCTGTCAATTGCCGGAAGGCGCTGAACCGCCGCCCGCCTTGTGTTACATGGATCGCGACTACCGGGTATTGTGAGCAGCAGAAGCGATGACGAAACCTCCCGCAACCATTGACGATACGGTCGAACTGCTGGCGAATGGCGGTTATGTGTCCGACCGGGCGCTGGCGACCGTGCTGTTTCTGGCGCTGACCATGGGCAGGCCGCTGTTTCTGGAAGGCGAGGCGGGTGTCGGCAAGACGGAAATCGCCAAGGTTCTGAGCGAGCAACTCGACCGTCCGCTGATCCGTCTGCAATGCTATGAGGGGCTTGATGCCTCCACGGCGCTCTACGAGTGGAATTATGCCGCCCAGATGGTCGAAATCCGCATGCGGGAAGCCTCCGGTGAGACAGATCGCAAGGCGATGGAAAAGGGTGTCTTTTCCGACCGCTTCCTGATCCGCCGCCCGCTGCTTCAGGCGCTCGAGGGCAAAAAGGGCAAGGCGCCAGTGCTGCTGATCGACGAACTCGACCGTACCGATGAGGCCTTTGAGGCGTTTCTGCTGGAAATCCTGTCGGATTTTCAGGTGACGATCCCTGAACTGGGCACGATCAAGGCGGCTGAACCGCCCATCGTCATCATCACCACCAACCGGACGCGGGAAATCCACGACGCGCTGAAGCGCCGCTGCCTTTATCACTGGGTCGATTATCCCGATGCCGAGCGCGAGATGGCGATCATCAGGGCCAAGGTGCCGGGCGCCGGTGAAGCACTGTCGCGCGAGATCGTCGCCTATGTGCAGAAACTACGCCAGATCGACCTGTTCAAGAATCCGGGTGTTGCCGAGACGCTGGACTGGGCTGGTGCATTGATCGAACTCGACAAGCTGGCACTCGATCCGCAGACCGTTTCCGATACCATCGGCGTTCTGCTGAAGTATCAGGACGATATCGCCCGCATTCAGGCAAGCGAGGGCAAGCAGTTGCTCGATGAGGTGAAGGCCGACCTGCGGGCAGCGGAGTAGGGCGATGGCGGAAGCTGCCGCCAGAATGCGAGAAGCGGGGCGCCTTCCCGACAATATCCTCTATTTTGCCCGCACGCTACGCGGCGCCGGCATGCGGGTGGGACCGGCAAGCGTTGTCGATGCCGTGCGGGCGGTCTCCGTTGCCGGCATTACCGACCGTGACGATTTTTACTGGATCCTGCATTCCGTCTTCGTCAATCGGCATGAGGATCATGCGGTTTTCGATGAAGCCTTCCGACTGTTCTGGCGCTCGCGCGAACTGGTCGAGAAGATGCTGCAGATGTTCTCGCCCGTTGCCATGGATCGCGAGCGCGAGGAAGAGAAGCGGGCAGGCCAGGCGCGGGTCTCCCAGTCGCTGTTTGCGGGTCAGGAAAGCCAGCGAGAGGTCGAAAAGCCGCAGGTTGAGATTGACGCCATGCTGACGGCATCTGGCCGTGAGGTGCTGCGCAAGAAGGATTTCGCCCAGATGACAGCAGAGGAGCTGGCGCAGGCGCGCATTGCGATGGCAAAGCTCGTCCTGCCGGTTCAGCCTGTGCGCACGCGGCGTTACAAGGCGGTCAACCGGCTTGCCCGCATTGATGCGCGCCGAACGCTTTCCAGCTCGATGAAAAGCGGCGGCGATCTGGTGCTGCCGCGATTCAGGAAACAGCGTCTGGTTCATCCACCGATCGTTGTTCTGGCCGATATTTCCGGCTCGATGGCAAATTACTCACGCACTTTCCTGCATTTCATCCATGCGCTGGCTGAAAGCCGCCAGCGAGTGCACACCTTCCTGTTCGGTACCCGGTTGACCAATGTGACGCGCCAGTTGCGCAACAAGGACATCGACGAAGCGCTCGCCAACTGTACCGATGCGGTGGAGGACTGGTCGGGTGGCACTAGGATTGGCGCGACGCTGCACGAATTCAACCGGAAATGGTCGCGCCGGGTGCTGGGACAGGGCGCCATCGTGCTGCTGATTACCGACGGGCTGGAGCGCGATGACGACGATTTGCTGGAACACGAGATCGACCGGCTGCACCGTTCCTGCCGGCGGCTGATCTGGCTCAATCCGCTGCTGCGTTTCGACGGGTTTCAGGCGCGCGCCCGCGGCATCCGCACCATGCTGCCCCATGTGGACGAATTCCGTGCCGTGCATTCGCTCGATGCGCTGGCCGATCTCTGTTACGCCCTGTCGGCGCCGGCATCGGCAGGCAACGATCCGCGCCGTTGGCTGCAGGTGGTTCAGGCGACTTAAAGAGCGCCATGTCTTGAAGCCGGTGGGGCGGCGGGACTACATTAGCAGGGCCGTTCGAACCGGGAACATCGTGTCATGACATCAGCCTCTCAAGCCACTACTCCGGCCACCTCTCCGGCTTTGGGGCAGGAACTCGACATCGCCGAGGCCTGGATGAAAGAGGGAAGGGAGGTCGCGGTCGCCACGGTGGTGGAGACCTGGGGATCGGCGCCGCGACCCGTCGGCGCGCATCTTGTGATCGATATGGACGGCAATTTCGAAGGCTCCGTTTCCGGTGGCTGTGTCGAGGGTGCAGTGATCGCCGATGCCATGGATGTGCTTCATTCGGGTGAGCCGAAAATGCTCGAATTCGGCGTTGCGGACGAAACGGCCTGGGAGGTCGGGCTTTCCTGTGGTGGCAGGATCCGCGTCTATGTGGAAAGGGTGGGCTGATGGATCCCGCCAATCTAAAAAAACTCAATGCGGCCCGCAACGGGCGCCGCGCGGCCATCCTGCTGACCGAGATGGAAAGCGGGCGCGACCGGGTTGTTCTCGAACGGGACGCCGTGGCCGGAAGCCTGGGTGAAATCACGTCGGCAGCCTTTCGCAGCGGCAAATCGGGCATGCATGAGATTGATGGCAAGGAATATTTCCTCAATGTGCATGTGCCGGCACCGCGCATTGCCGCGATTGGTGCGGTACACATCACCCAGGCACTGGCGGGGATTGCGGCCATCGCGGGTTACGATCTGAGGGTCATCGATCCGCGCACCGCCTTTGCGACGCCCGAACGCTTTGCCGGCGTCGATCTGGCTGCGGAATGGCCGCAGGACGAGTTGGCGAAACGCCCGCTTGATGCCTTTACAGCGCTGGTTGCGGTAACGCATGACCCGAAGATAGACGATTTTCCCCTGATCGAAGCGCTGAAGACCGGCTGCTTTTATGTCGGCGCGCTGGGCAGCCGCAAGACCCATGCGAAACGGGTGGATCGCTTCAAGGCGGAAGGGTTGAGCGAGGCGGATATCGCCCGCATCCATGCGCCCATCGGGCTTGATATTGCCGCTTCCAATCCGATGGAGATTGCCGTTGCGATCATGGGCGAAATCATTCAGGCCTACCGCACCCGCCCGGTTCACGCCGGCGAGGGTGCTGTCCGGGAGCCGCAGGAAGCATGAGATTTGGCCGCTTTCCGCTGGATCAATGCACCGGCGCCATTCTTGCGCACACGCTGCGGGCCGGAAAGCTGGTAATCCGCAAGGGCGCCGTGCTTTCCAAAACCGATCTGCAGCGCATTGCAGATGAGGGGATCAGCAGCCTGATTGTCGCGATCCCCGGCGAAGATGATGTCAACGAGAACACCGCCGCCGCACGGATCGCCTCGGCGCTTCAGATGCACGGCGCTTCGGCTGCGGATGCTGGAACCGGGCGCGTCAACTTTCATGCCGATCACGGCGGTGTCCTGCGAGTGTCGAAGGATGTGATCGATGCGATCAACGCAGTCGATCCGGGCATTACCTTTGCCACGCTTGCCTATTTTGAACCGGTCAAGGCCGGCCGCATGGTGGCAACGGTCAAGATCATTCCCTATGCGGTGGCGGAAAGCGCCGTAAGGGCGGTCGAGGAACTGGCGGTAAAGTCGGAAATCCTCACCGTTAAGGGCTATGAGGCCAGACGTATCGGCATGATGTCGACCCGACTGCCGTCGCTCAAGGATGCCACCATCGCCAAGACGGAACGTGTGCTGGAAGGGCGGTTGCAGCCGAGCGGTTCCCGGATCGTTTTTCATGATGCAGTCGGTCACGATGCCGGGGAACTCGAACAGGCACTGCGAAAACGGACAGGTGATTGCGATATCCTCATCGTTTTCGGCGCATCCGCCATTTGCGATGAAAGGGATGTCATTCCCGAGGGGTTGCGTTCTGCCGGGGGAAAAGTGATCCGGCTGGGCATGCCGGTTGATCCGGGAAACCTGCTGATGCTGGGCGAACTCAATGGCAAGCCGGTGCTCGGTGCGCCGGGTTGTGCCCGCTCGCCAGCGCGCAACGGGTTCGATTTCGTATTGGAACGGCTGCTGGCGGGTATCCATGTTTCAAGTGGTGACATTGCCGGCATGGGGGCTGGCGGATTGTTGATGGAGATTGCCTCCCGTCCGCAGCCGCGCGAAGCGGTTGCCTCCGGCAAGGCGGATGTCACGATTACAGCGATCATTCTGGCGGCCGGACAATCGCGCCGCATGGGTGCCGACAACAAGCTGTTGCTTGAGCATGACGGCAAGCCGATCCTGCGCCATGTGGCGGAAGCAGCACTTGGCGCTAGATCCGCCAGCGATGTTGTGGTGGTGACCGGTCATGAGGCGGAGGCGGTGGAAGAAGCCCTTGCCGGGCTCGATGTGCGGCTGGTGCACAATGCGGCCTACGAGGAAGGGTTGTCCGCTTCGCTGCGCAGCGGCATAGAGGCCGTTTCGCCGGAGACAAGCCATGCGTTGGTCCTGCTTGGTGATATGCCGGGAATATCGGCAGCGATGATCGAGCGCATGGCGTCGGCCCTTGATGCCGGGGACAGCTTGGTGCCTGCCGAAAAGGCCATCCTGGTTGCCACCAGCCAGGGCAAGCGCGGCAATCCGGTGCTCTGGCCAAGGGCGCATTTTGAGGCACTGGCGGCGATTTCCGGCGATACCGGAGCGCGCCACATCATCGGCCAGAACCGTGATGCGGTCATCGAGGTGGAAATCGGGGCGGCTGCTGCACTCGATGTAGATACGCCCGAAGCCTATGCCGCGCTCAAGGACGGCTGACACGCGTCAGATCAGTTGCAGCCCCTTCATGCTGGCATGCCCTTCGCGGCCAATGATGATGTGGTCGTGAACGGTGACGCCAAGTGGGTTGAGCACATCGACGATCACTTTCGTCATGTCGATATCGGCACGCGAGGGGGTCGGATCGCCCGAAGGGTGGTTATGCACCAGGATGATGGCAGTTGCCGACAGTTCCAGCGCGCGCTTGGCGACTTCACGGGGATAGACCGGGGTGTGGTCGACGGTGCCGACCTGCTGGACTTCGTCCTTGATCAGCCGGTTCTTCTTGTCGAGAAAGAGAATGCGGAACATCTCACGGTCTTCGAAGGCCATGGTGGCGCGGCAGTATTCCAGCACCTTGGTCCAGGAGGTCAGAAGCGGGCGCTCCCGGATGCCGCCGCTGGCAAGCAGCGCGCCAGCAGCCTGGATAAGCTTGAGGTCGAGCGCTATCGCCTCGCCAATGCCTTTCACTTCCTGCAGACGGGCAATGGGTGCCGACAGCACTTCTGAAAGCGAGCCGAATTCCTCAATCAGCCGTTTGGCGACCGGTTTGGTATCGCCCTGGCGGATCGAGCGGTAGAGCAGCATTTCGAGAATTTCGTATTCGGCCATGGCGCCTGCGCCCGACTTGGCGAATTTCACCCGCATGCGCTCGCGGTGGCCGTGGTAGTGGGGTTTTCGGGCCGACGGCGCGGCGGGCACTTTTGCTGCCTTCTCCGAAAAGCCGTCCACGGGGGAAACGTTCCCTGATTTGCTGCCACCCGGCATGAATGCCTCACCACTCCCTGAGAGGGCAGGCCGCTTGCCTGTGGGTGGCCCTCAATCAGGCATATGGTGGCACAGTGTGGCCTGCCGGGGAAAGGGTAAAAATCTCGCAACCTTCTTCGGTGACGCCGACGGAATGCTCGAACTGGGCCGATAGCGAGCGGTCGCGGGTGACCGCCGTCCAGCCATCGCCGAGAACCTTTACCGAAGGCCGGCCGAGATTGATCATCGGCTCGATGGTGAAGATCATGCCCGGACGCAGTTCCACGCCTTCGCCGCGGCGGCCGAAATGCAGAATGTTGGGTGCGTCGTGAAACAAAAGGCCGAGCCCGTGGCCGCAGAAATCGCGCACGACCGAACATCGCTCGCCTTCAGCATATTTCTGGATGGCAGCACCGATGTCGCCAGTGGTGGCGCCGGGTTTTACTTCGGCAATACCGCGCATCAGCGACTCATAGGTGACCTCGATCAAACGCTCCGCCGCCCGGCGCACGGCGCCAACCGTGTACATGCGGCTTGAATCGCCATGCCAGCCGTCGAGTACAAGGGTGACGTCGATGTTGAGGATATCGCCCTCGCGCAGGGGCTTGTCGTTGGGAATGCCGTGACAGACCACATGATTGATCGAGGTGCAGCAGGACTTGGTGTAGCCGCGATAGTTGAGCGTCGCCGGAAACGCGTCATGTTCGATGCCGAACCGGAAGACAAAATCGTCGATTTCCTGGGTGGTGACGCCGGGCTTTACCATCTCGGCAAGCTGATCGAGGCATTCTGCCGTCAGCCGGCCGGCACGGCGCATGCCCTCAAATCCATCCTCGCCGTAGAGCTTGATGGTTCCGGTGTTCTTTGCTGGCGCAAGGCCGGCTTCGACGTAGTTTTGCATGTCGTGCTCTATGCAGCGAAAGTTTCTCCGGCGCAAGGCCGGGTGCTGGTGGATCAGATTACCGGCGATACGATCTCCACCGGCTCGGCGGCAACGATCTCCTGCGGTGTTACGTGGCACTTCAGCGCCAGCATTTCAACGCCGGCGCCGCGCGCTTCTGCAAAGGCCTGCGCATAGGCGGGGTCGAGATCGGCGGCGATGGTAAAGCGATCCCCGTCCCAACGCTGAATGATGTAGAGCATTGTCGCCCGGTTCCCCGCCTCGACCTGGCGGATCAGTTCGCCCAGATGCTTCGTGCCGCGCGCCGTTTTGCAGTCTGGAAACTCGTGCAGACCGGGCTGGCGCAGCAGATGGACGTTTTTTATCTCGATGTAGCGCGGCGGTTGATCCGGCTCCCGGACGAGGAAGTCGATACGGCTGTTTTCACCGTATTTCTGTTCGGGCAGGATTTGCGCATCCGCTGAAACAGGCACAAGGCCGTTGTCGATGGCTTCACGCGCCAGCCGGTTTGGCAGGTTGGTGTTGATGCCGACCAGAGTATCGTCAGCCTCGACGATTTCCAGCGTATGGCGCAGCTTGCGGGCCGGATTGCGGCTGTCGGAGATGAAGGCGGGAGAACCAGTCGTATCAAGGCCGAGCATAGCGCCGGGATTGGGGCAGTGAACGGTGATCACGCTGCCATCAGGCATTTCGACATCGGCCAGAAAACGTTTGTATCGCCTCAACAGTGTGCAGGGGATGAGTTTGTGTTCAAACCGCAAGGTTTTTCATGCCCCTGTGTCGGATTTTCCCTTGTTGCATCAGGCTGCATTCATTACACACGGCGCAATGCCGGGGCTGCAGACGGTAGCGTATCATCCTCTAGTATCTCAACTGGCGAAATGGAAGCAGATTGATGGACAGGAGTTTTCGGGCCGGCCTGAACGTGCAATCTGCGTCGTCTTGCCGGCGGGAACGCGAACACCTTGTAGCCGTCCAGCGGCGGGCGCGTTAGGGGCAGTTCATGTGGCGCATCGGTTTCGGGCTGGAGAAAATCGGGCTTGCCGCCCAGCGGCGGCCCGTCCTGTTTTCGCTGCTCGTGCTGCTGCTGATGGCGATCGCCGCGCTCAATGTCCGCAATGTCAGCTTCAACGGCAGTATTCTCTCGGTTCTGCCGGACCAGTCTGCTGCCTTTCGCGATTATGAGAAGGTCAAGCAGACCTATCGCAATTTTTCCCGCGATGTGACGATCCTGGTGGAATCGGACCGGCTCCTGACATCGGAAGGGCTGGAGGATCTGCGCAACCTGCAACTGGATGTCTCGCTTGCCGATGGTGTTGCGCAGACGAATTCGATCTTCTCTGTGCCTGATTTCGATCCTGCGACGGGCGAGTTGCGGGAGTGGTTTCCCGAGGAGTTGGGCAGCGATGCGGAAACGCTTGCCCTGATCGACGGGCTGATCGCGAAGTATCCGCAGGCAGCAAGCCTCTTCAACAAGGAGCGCAGGGTTGCTGTCATCACCGCGTCGCTGGTTACCGGTGTGCAGGAGGACGACGAAAAGAGCTTTGCCGCCTATCTGACCCTCAAGGAAGCCGCCGAGGAGTCGGTGCCGGAGGATTTCAAACTGTCCTTTACCGGTCTTACGCCGATTGGTGCAGCGATTCTTGCTGCCTTGCTCGATGATCAGGTCAAGCTGACGGTGTTCGGCCTGTTGATCGGGACGGCCATCGCATTTTACGTGTTCCGCAGTCTGCTGGCAGCTGTTCTGTGCGCAATCCCGCCTATGCTGACGGCGTTGTGGGTTTTTGGTCTGTTCGCCCTGTTCGGCGTGGAGATCAACTACCTGACCACGGTACTGCCGACCCTGGCGCTCATTCTGGCGTTCGCAGACGGCATTTTCCTGTATTTCCGCTGGCAGAGCCTCAATGCACTGCAGCCGGATGCAGAGGCAAATCTTTCAGAGGCCCTTATCCGGGTGGGGCCTGCCTCCTCGCTGACGTCGATCACTACCGGACTTGCCTTCATGTCGTTTGCCTATGCCGACAGCGAGGCGCTGAA
>JAGRLQ010000092.1 GCA_020441735.1 Nitratireductor sp. | reverse complement strand
GCACCAGTTCCTACCACTCCAGCCTCGCAACTGCCTTCAGGAATGCCACATTGTCGGCGTCGGACTCATCGTTCTGGGGAATGGCGTGGGAGGCGAATTTCACCATGATAGTGTTCGTGTCGGGATCGATATAGAGCCACTGGCCATGAATGCCGACTGCGAGGACCACCCGTGAGGGCCGCGCCAGCCCATACCACTGGTTGCGGTAGCGCCCGCCCGGCAGAAAGTCGCAGAAATTGCCGGTATTCCAGGCAGCTTCATCGCCGTTTTTCATCGTATCGGCGATCCAGGCAGGCGAGACAATTTGGCGGCCATCGACGCTGCCTTCTTCCAGAAACAGCCTCCCTACCCGCAACAGGTCATGGGCCGTTGCCGAAATACCACCGGCGCCGCGCGGCGCGCCCGTTGCATCAACCGTGATGAAGGCATCGCTTGTTGCACCGATCCCGCGCCAGACCAGCTCCGACATCAGTTGCGCATAGGGAATGCCTGCCGCGCGCTCGACCAGCAGCGCCAGCAGATCGGAATTGGGCGAGAGATAGTAGAACGGACCGCCATGCTCGCCCTCGCCTTTCTTCTGTCGGAAGAGCAATTGCGAAAGCGTTTCATCGGCGAGATCGGGTTCGTGGGGGTTCCACAGGGTGGCGCGGCGGTAACGGGCATAATCGCCATCGCGGTCGAGGTATTCCTCGAGAAAATCGATGCTGGCGCGCATGTCCATCAGATGCTGCAATGGGCAATCGCCATACCCCCCGCCCGCCGTCTCCGGCAGGTAATGGGCAATGGGCTTGCCGGGATCGAGGATGCCCTGATCCTTCAGAATACCGGCAAGCAGGCCCGTCAGGGATTTCGAGACCGAAAACAACAGATGCGGCAGCGCTGCATCGCTGTGGGGCGGGGTCCAGTCGATGAGGAATTCTCCATCGCGCCACAGCAGGAAGCGGTCACTCATCGTGCGGGTCAGAAACCCCTCCAGGCTGGTTTGTTCACCGGCAACATTCAACCGGACATCCGGCAGGCCGGAAGGCGCGGCATGGTATGTTGTTTCCGGGCGCGCGACGCCGGCACGGATGACCGCCGACGGCACCAGTTCGCTGACATGGGTAAAAGACCATTGGCTTGCCGGGCGCTCGCGCCAGTTGGCAAGTGTGATCGATGAACGGGCAATACCGTATTGCTTCTCGAAGGCCGTCATCGCGCCTGCTCCCTCACGCCATGTTCCGGGCGACAAGCTCTGCATACAATTTGCGCAGCCGCAGTGTCACCGGACCGGGGCCATCCTCCGGTCCTATCATCTTGCCGTCAATCATTGAAACCCGGGTCAGCGCGCCGAAGGTTCCGGTCAGAAACGCCTCATCGGCGGCATAGGCATCGAACAGGGAGTAATTCCGCTCAAAGACCGGGATATCATTCTCCCAGCACAGATCGATCACCTTCTGGCGGGTCACCCCGTTCATGCAGTAGTCGCCGGTGGAGGTCCAGACCTCGCCCTTTCTGGCGATAAAGAAGTTGCAGGCATTGGTGGTGTTGACGAAGCCGTGGGGGTCGAGCATCAGCCCTTCGTCGGCGCCGGCCTGCTCGGCCTGAAGACAGGCAAGTACGCAATTGAGCTTGGAATGGGAATTGTACTTGGCGTCCTGGCTCATCGGCAGGCCGCGAACCTGCGGCACGGTGGCAAGGCGGATGCCGCGCTCCAGCAATGCCGGATCAGGCTTCGAATGCTCGATGATGATGACGAGCGTCGGACCGGAACGCGACAGCGAGGGATGCTGAAAGGGTTTTGCCTTGATGCCCCTTGTTACCATCAGCCGGGCATGGGCGTCGGTTTCCATCCCGTTTGCCTGCCGGGTTTGTTCAAGGGCAGCCACCAGTTCATCCCGGCTCATGCCAAGGTCGATCGAGACGGCCTTCAGCGAACCGAACAGCCGGTCGAGGTGGTCATCGAGAAAGGCCCACTTGCCATTGTAGAGGCGCAGCCCTTCCCACATGCCGTCGCCAAGCAGGAAGCCTGAATCATAGACAGACACCTTGGCCTCATCGCGCGGCAGCAGTTCGCCATCGACATAGATCAGGATCGAGCGGTTGCGCTCATCCTCACCCGCATCATGGGTCGTCAGTTTCTGACCGTCCTTGTTGCTCACCGCCACGCTGTTCCCCCATTTCAATCCAATTCAAGCCCGCATCGTATCGGCGGGCGTGGCGGCGTCAAACAAAAACCCCGCCATGAAGGCGGGGCTTTGCATTGTTTGCGGTGTAGCGGCCGGCTCAGCGCTTCTTCTTGACCAGCGCGTCGCGGATCTCGCCCAGCAATACTTCTTCCTTGCTGGGCTCCGGCGGTGCGGCGGGCGCTTCTTCTTCCTTTTCCATCATCCGGTTGACCGCCTTGACCATCAGGAAGACGATGAAGCCGATGATCAGGAAGTTGATGACGGCTGTGATGAAACTGCCATAGGCCAGCACAGCGCCCTGCTCCTTGGCGGCTTCCAGCGTGCTTGCCGTGACACCACTGGCAAGGGGTGCGAAATAGTTGGAAAAATCCAGGCCGCCGAAAATGGCGCCAATGATCGGCATCAGTACATCACCTACCAGCGAGGTCGTGATGGCGCCAAAGGCGCCGCCAATGATGACCCCGACGGCAAGGTCCATGACATTGCCCTTCAGGATAAACTTCTTGAATTCCTCAATCATGTGCTTCCCCCAGTGGGTGGGTTCCTCATTTCCCGGCAGGTCATCAGGGTGCTGCCGATGCCGGGCACTGTTTGGCCTATAACGGAAACATTACGATGGGTTAAGCGAAAAATCGGCCTTTGCACATCCCTTACGACATGCTGGCCTTACGACATGCTGGCGGCGGCAAGGTGGCAGCCGGAAACCGTAAAGGCTGTTACGGGCGATGGCTTGCTAGTTTACGGTTCAAAACGGTAGATTGCCACTGCCGGAACCCCGGGCAGGAGAGGAGAACCTGCCGCGTACTGCCTTGAAGCAGATAGGAAGGGGAAGGCACGGGAGGTAGCAGGCATGACATTTGCGGGCGACCGCATGCGCGAAAGACGGACGGGGGATCGACCATGATGCATCCCGGCCTGCTGGCGGCGCTCGCCTTCTGTTATCTTTTGCTGCTGTTTGCGGTGGCACGCTTCGGCGACACCCATCGCGAGGGCAGCCTGCTCAGGTCGCATGCCACCATCTATCCGTTGTCGCTGGCGATTTACTGCACCACCTGGACGTTCTTCGGCTCGGTGGGACTGGCAGCGAGCAGCGGGCTCAGTTTCCTGACCATATATATCGGTCCCATTCTGGTGATGACCATCGGTTTCCCGGTGCTGAAAAAGGTAATCAGCCTTTCCAAGCAGCAGCGCATCACCTCGGTCGCCGACTTTCTCGGCGCGCGCTACGGCAAGAGCGTGCGGGTGGCGGCAGTTGCCACCATCATCTGCGTGGTGGGAACGGTGCCCTATATCGCGCTGCAGTTGAAGGCTGTCTCCACATCGCTGTCGCTGCTGATTTCTCCCGGCGGTGTGCAGGAGGCGGCAGCCCTGCCGCTGCTCGGCGATTTTTCCCTGTTCATCGTTGTCGTGCTGGCAATCTTCACCATCCTGTTCGGCACACGGCATGCCGATGCGACCGAGCACCAGGACGGGTTGATGCTGGCAATCGCGCTTGAATCGGCCATCAAGCTCGCTGCTTTCCTGATCGTCGGGATCTTCATCACCTGGTTCATGTTCGTCGGGCTCGGCGATCTCTACGCAAAGGCTGCTGCCAACGAGCATATCCAGGCTGTTGCTTCCGCCGGAACGGACAGCACCAACCTGATCGTGCTCACGGTTTTGAGCACGCTCGCCTTCATGCTGCTGCCAAGGCAGTTTCACGTCGCCGTGGTGGAAAACTATTCCGAGCGCGAACTCAACCGGGCGCGCTGGCTGTTTCCGCTCTATCTCGTCCTGATCAACCTGTTCGTGCTGCCGATCGCGGCAGCCGGCATTCTGACCTTTGGCGACCAGCTTAATGGCGACCATTTCGTGCTGGCACTGCCGGAGATGGCCGGCAACACCGTCATTGCGGCAATGGCCTTTCTCGGAGGTCTTTCGGCTGGCACGGCGATGGTCATCGTTGCCTGCGTGGCGCTGGCAATCATGATCTCCAACCACCTGGTGCTGCCTGCCTATCTGCGCGGTGACGGCTACGACATTCGCGAAGACCCGACCGATATGGAGCAGCGCATTCTGGTCATCCGGCGCACGGCCATCACCCTGGTGCTGCTGCTTGCCTATGCTTATTACAAGGCGGCTGACAATTCGCAGGCGCTTGCCTCGATCGGGCTCGTCTCCTTTGCCGCGGCAGCGCAACTGGCGCCGGCCTTTTTCGGCGGATTGTTCTGGCGCGGGGCCAATGCCCGCGGGGCGATTGCCGGAATGGTGCTGGGGCTTGCGGTCTGGACCTATACGCTGCTGCTGCCGACCATCGCGCCAGAGGGCGTGATCTTCGGGCTGCAGCTTTTTTCCACCGAACGGCTGATCGATCTCGACCTTTCACCGCTGGCAAACGGTGTCCTGTGGAGCCTTTCCTTCAACACGATCGGCTTCGTGCTTGGCTCCTTCACCCGGCGGGCTTCCTCGCTGGAAGATCATCAGGCAACGGTGTTCGTGGCATTCCGCACCGGACAGGGGCAGGAAGTTTCGCCCGGCGTCGGGCTTGTCACCGTCGGCCAGATCAACACGACGCTGGCGCGCTATCTGGGGCGCAACCGGGCACGGCGCGCCTTCGAGCGCTACTGGCAGGAAGCCGGCTATCAGGCACAGCCGAACGAGCCGGCCAGCGCCAATCTCATCCGCTATTCGGAAGAAACGCTGGCGAGCGCCATCGGCTCCTCTTCCTCGCGGCTGGTGCACTCCCTTCTGCTGCAGCGCTATGAGGAAACCTCGACCACCAACCTGCAATTGCTCGACGAGGCCACCGCCGCGATCCAGTACAACCAGTCGCTGCTGAGAACCGCCTTCGACCAGCTCGACCAGGGCATTACGGTGTTCGATGCCGATAACCGGCTGTCGTTCTGGAACAAGCAGTTCCGCAGATTGCTCAACCTGCCGGAGAGCATCGGCCAGGCCGGGACGCCGCTCTCCGTCATTGTCGAGGAGATCGCCGCCAAACACCGCATCGGGCCGCAGGATACAAGCTTCGACAATCTGGAAGACCGGCTGCTGGTCACCCGCAAGACCTGGGGGCTGGCGCTTCCCCGCATCGAACGCATTGTGGAAATCCGAACCAGCGCCATGCCCGATGGCGGCGTGGTCATCGCGTGGAACGATGTCACCGAGCGGATGATGTTTGCCGAAGCCCTGAAGGAAGCAAACGAAAGCCTGGAAAAGCGCGTCGAGGAACGCACCCGCGATCTGGTACGCGCCAATTCGCAGCTCGAACAGGCAACGCGGGAGGCCGACCTTGCCAACCAGTCCAAGACGCGGTTCCTGTCAGCGGCCGGCCATGACCTGCTGCAGCCGCTCAATGCCGCGCGGCTTTACACGTCCACCCTGCTTGAAAAGAGCCGCAAGCCCGACACGGTGAAGCTCGGCAACAACATTTCGCGCTCCCTGGAATCGGTGGAGGAAATCCTCGGCTCCGTGTTGGCGATTTCCCGTCTCGACACGACCAGCCACAAGCTCTCGATCTCCGGCTTTCCCCTACAGCGCCTGTTCGACCAGATCGAAATCGAATTCCTACCCATGGCGCAGGAAAAGAAACTCGACTTCCGGCTGGTGCCGACCTCGCTATGGGTCAAGTCCGATCCCGCCTATATGCGGCGGCTATTACAGAACCTGGTTTCCAACGCCATCAAATACACAAATGAAGGCAAGGTGCTTGTCGGTTGCCGGCGCAGCGGCAGCGAGGTGACGCTGATCGTGGCCGATACCGGCATCGGCATTTCAGAGGATGACGAGGACACGATCTTCAAGGAGTTCGAGCGGCTCGATGCCGGCGCCCGCCTCGCGCCCGGCCTGGGTCTTGGCCTTTCCATCGTCGACCGGATCTCGAAGGCGTTGGGCCATGGGGTTTCGGTGCGCTCGGTTCCAGGAAAGGGAACGCTGTTTTCGATCCGCGCGCCGCGCACCATGGCGGAATACAAGCGGCTCCGGAAGTCGCGGGAAGGAACAATCGGCGGCGCGGCGCTGGACGGGCTGCAGGTTATCTGCATCGACAACGATCCGACGATCCTGGAAGGCATGCGCGGCCTGCTCGAACACTGGGGCTGCACGGTCAAGGCTGCCGGTTCCTCCAAGGGGGCGCTCAGGCATCTTTCCAACGGCAAATGGTCGCCGCATATCGCGCTGGTCGATTATCACCTCGATCAGGAAGACGGGCTGGCGGTCATCGCAAAGCTGCGCGCGAAGGCCGGCAGCGATCTGCCTGCTGTGCTGGTAACCGCCGACCGCAGCGGCGAGATCAAGAAGCAGGCGGAAAATGCCGGGGTGCCCATCCTCAACAAGCCGGTCAAACCCGCAGCCCTCCGGGCCCTGCTTTCACAGATCAACCGGGTTGGCATGGCTGCGGAGTGAGGGGGGGGATAGTTTCTGCTTCCAGGTTGTGTTTACCTGATCGTTGCCGGAATGACGGCTTTGAGCCCGTAGTTACCGATGCTGCGCTCAGCACGAAGGGCGGCTTTGCTTATTGCCTCCTACCGCCAAGCTGACTATTCTCCGAACAAAGGAGTGAGATCATGACCTGCAATTTCGTCGTTGTAGTGAGCAAGAGGTGCATGGTCCGATAAGGTTTTCCATATCCGTTTCCATGCGCCCCCGACATTCTCGGGGGCTTTTTTGTTTTAGGGTCTAGAAAACCAAGATGAACCGCACAAGAACACCACCACATTTGATTACACTGATCCTGCTGACTGGGTTTTCGCCCATGTCGCTCAACATGTTTCTACCATCCCTCGCCAACATCTCTGCCGATCTCAAGACGGACTACAGCACTGTGAGTTGGGCCGTTTCTGGATACCTGGCAATCACAGCCGTCATCCAACTCATCATCGGTCCTTTGTCAGATCGGATCGGAAGGCGACCGGTGCTTCTGGCGGCTTTGCTTGTTTTCACAATCGCCTCCGTAGGTTGCGCATTTGCGCCGAACGTCGCGGTCTTTCTGACCTGCCGAATGCTTCAGGGCGGCATCATTGGTGGCTATGCGCTTTCACTGGCAATCGTCCGCGACACCAGGACCGAGCGGGAGGCCGTGAGCCTGATCGGATATATCGGGATGGGCATGGCAATCGCCCCGATGATCGGTCCCATGCTAGGCGGCGTTCTGGACACCTTCTTTGGGTGGCGGTCCGTATTTAGCTTCTATGCCGTCGCGGGCATCGGATTGCTCCTACTTTGCTGGGTGGACCTCGGAGAGACAAAACCACAAAGGCTAGAAGATGCCGCCACGCCAGTGCCTGGCACAACCACGCTGATCCGAGAGCCGCTGTTCTGGGCTTACGCCCTCTGCAGCACGCTGTCTGTCGGCGCGTTCTACATTTTCTTGACGGGCGCACCTCTTGTCGCCCAGTCCATGTTCAATGTCACAACCGCCGAACTTGGCTTCTACATCGGGACCATTACCGTTGGCTTCATGATCGGCGGCTTTCTGGCTGGTCGAGTTGGGAAGAATTTCGACCCCACGACCATGATGATCGCTGGAAGAGTTGTGGCCTGTGTGGGTCTTGCAGGTGGATTGGCGCTCCTCTTTTCAGGGATAACATCAGCAGAGCTATTCTTCGCGAGCACCATTTTCGTGGGATTAGGAAACGGAATTACCATGCCTGGAAGCAATGCTGGTGCCATGTCGGTTCGGCCTGACCTCGCGGGTAGCGCTGCTGGACTGAGCGGCGCGCTAATCGTTGCTGGAGGTGCTATTCTTACTGCAGCCACCGGCAACCTCGTGCCACCCACCAACGGTGCATTTGCGCTGCTACTATTAATGCTCGCTGCTTCAGTACTGGCTCTGTTGTTCGCAGTTTGGGCGGTATGGCTGAGGCGAGAAGTAGTTTAGAGCCAACAAACAGAAGCGGCCATTGGAGCACGTGCGGCAAGCAGCAGGTTTGTCCGCATACCCGCCCTTGGCATGATCCCCGGATCAGGTTCGGGGATGACTAGCGGGTATAACGCGCCCGCTCTTCACTCATGGTGAGCCTCCTGAGCTTGTCGAAGGGCGAAGGACGAGGGAAGCCCCTGAGGGATCAGTTACAATCCGGCGCTCGCCCTTCGAGGCTCGTGGCTTCGCCACTCGCACCTGAGGGTGAGACCGGATTGAAAGTGCTGCGCTCTCCTTAGTCATCCTCGGGCTTGACCCGAGGATCCAGTGAGTAACCCAGTGAATAACTTTGCTCTGGGTCCCCACTCTCGGCATTTGCGCAGCAAATGCCTGCCGCCAACGGGGACAAGCCCGAGGATGACTAGGTTGGTGGTGCTTGTGCCGAAAAAGAAATCCCCACCCTCTTTTCCTCCCCCTATCCTTCACCCACTGC
>JAGRLQ010000009.1 GCA_020441735.1 Nitratireductor sp. | reverse complement strand
CCCGCGCCTCGTCGGTATCGGCCTCCTCAAGCGGCTGGAACTCGCCGAATCCCGCCGCCACGAGTTTCTCGGCGGGAATGCCCTGCTCGATAAAGAACTTGACCACCGACAGCGCGCGCGCCTGCGACAGTTCCCAGTTGTCCAGATAGCGTCCGGTGCCCGAAAGCGGCACATTGTCCGTGTGCCCGTCGACCCGCAACACCCAGGCGATGTCATCGGGAATCTCGTTGCCGATCTGGATCAGCGCTTCGGCCACTTTCAGCATTTCCGCCTTGCCGCCCTCGTTGAGATCGGCCGAACCCTGGCCGAACAGCACTTCCGACTGGAAGACGAAACGGTCGCCAACAATGCGGATATCCTGCCGGTCGGACAGGATTTCCCGCAGCCTGCCGAAGAAGTCGGAGCGGTAGCGGTTGAGTTCCTGCACCCGCTGCGCCAGCGCCACGTTGAGCCGCTTGCCGAGATCAGCAATCTTGGTCTGGCTTTCCCGGTCGCGCGTTTCGGAGGCATCAAGCGCATCCTCCAGCACGGCGATCTGTCTGCGCAGCGCCGAGATCTGCTGATTGAGCAATTCCACCTGCGACTGGGCGCGCTGGGACAATTGCTGCTGCTCGTCGAGCTGTTGCGACAGGGCGCCAATGCGCGCTTCCGCCTGTTCGGTGGCGCCGGAGCCCGACGCCAGCAATTCCTCCAGCCGCGAGCGCTCCGCCTCGGTATCGGAAAGCGAGGCCTGCAGATTGGCCAGATTGTCCTCGATGTCCTGCCGTGTGCCCCGCTCCAGTGCCAGCAGTTCGGTCAACTGGTTGATCTGCTGATTGAGCCGGTTGAGCACCGCATCCTTGCCGGAGATTTCCTGGCTGAGCAGGAACTGCGCCAGCACGAAAACCGAGAGCAGAAAGATGATGGCGAGCAGCAGTGTCGACAGCGCATCGACGAAGCCGGGCCAGTAATCGACCCGCCGGTCTCCGCGCCTGTTTCGTGCCAATGCCATCTAGCGCTCCGCCTGAGACTTTGCGTGGGTCAGCCCTTCGACGCCTTGTCGAAGAACTTGTTGAGCTTGTTGAGCGTATCCTGCAGTTCCGTCTGCTGCTGGCGCATCGCTTGCTGGTCGGCGCGCATGTGCTGCACCAGGCCCTGAATGCTCTCGGCCAGGCTCGCCATCGCCGCCGTCGCCCTTCCGCTGCTTTCCCCGCCCGCACCTGATTGCAGGTTGCGGGTGAGCGAATCGAGATGCTCGCGCAACTCCTCGCCGCTCGCCCCTGAAAGACTGCCGAAATCCGCCGTCATGTCGGTGATGGAGGAAAGCCAGTTTTCAAGCTCAGTGTAAAAGCGCGTCTGCGCCCGGCCCGCCTGAAGGTCGAGGAAGCCGAGGATCAGCGAACCCCCAAGCCCGAACAGCGAGGAGGAAAACGCCGTTCCCATACCATCGAGTGGTGCCGACAATCCGCTTTTCAGCGCTTCGAGAATGTCGTTGGCATCGCCCGACCCCGGATTGAGCGAGCGGATCGTCTCGCTGATCGAACCGATGGTCTGCAACAGCCCCCAGAATGTGCCGAGCAGGCCAAGGAATACCAGTAGGCCGATCAGATAGCGGGTGATGTCGCGCAGATCATCCAGCCGGTTGCCGATCGAATCGAGGATCGAGCGCAAGGAAGCAGTGTTGAGCGACATGTTGGCCGCCGCATTGCCGAGCAGCGCCTTCATCGGCGCCAGCAACACCGGATCCCGCTTGCCTGAAAATTCGTCCCCCTGCCGGAAGGAATTGGCCCAGGAAACCTCCGGCATTAGCCGCACCACCTGACCGATGGTCAGAAGAATACCGAAGACCAGCACCAGTACGATCAGCCCGTTGAGACCCGGATTGGCCATGAAGGCAGTCGATATCTGGCTGTACAGGATGGCAATGATGAATCCGGCGATGATCAGAAAGACGACCATCGACAGCAAAAACAGTCTCGGGCTTGTAAACCGGTAGGGATCGAACGCGCGCGCCACCTTGGTCCTCCTCTTGCCGTGTGCGGCAGACAAGCAAACTACAACGCACGCCAACTATAACGTGGGAATGTGAAAGGGAAACCGCAAATTGCCGGATATGGGGCTATACGGCTTCAGGCAAACCGGACCACCGCCGTCGACCACGAAAGCCCGACGCCGAAACCGGACAGCAACACCGTGCTACCGGAAAGTTCGCCCCTCTCCTCGAGTTCCTCGAGAAGCAGCGGAATGGTGGAAGATACCGTATTGCCGAACCGGTCCATGTTCTTGAGCACTTTTTCGCGCGGCACACCGACCCGCTTGGCCATCGCATCCAGCATGTAGATCGAGCCCTGATGCAGGGCGAACCAGTCGACATCGGCGATACTCATGCCGGCCTTTTCGAGGCAACGGTTTATCGAAAGGGGTATCTCGCTGTTGACGAAGTTGAACACCGGACGCCCCTTCATGTGCAGCCGCACATCGTCCTTCGTCTGCGGGATCAACTCGCCGGCATCGTCCAGCAGGGGACGTTCCGCACCGCCTGCGGGAACAATGATCGCATCGCCCTTTTCCCCGTCGGTGCCAAAATCGGTTGCCAGGATTTCGCAGCGGCTTTCGCCAGCCGTGATCCAGGTCACCGCCGCCGCATCGCCGAAGACACAGTTGGTATCCTTGTCATGCGGTTCGATGATGCGTGAATAGGGATCGCAGGTAACCAGCAGCGCCTC
>JAGRLQ010000091.1 GCA_020441735.1 Nitratireductor sp. | reverse complement strand
TCACGCTCGACATGGCCCATGCCGCCATCGGGCAGATGATAGCCGACGATGGCGAGCTTGTCGGTCGCCAGCCGGTCCAGAAGCGCGGTGCGTGTCATGATGCCCTGTTGCGGATCCTGGTCGGAGCCGGTCGGCCAGTCCGGCTTTGCGAAGGATACGGCAGCATTGGTAATCGCATCGCCCACCACCATCACACCGTCGCCATTGCCTCCGTGAATCACATAGGACGTGTGGCCGGGCGTGTGGCCCTTGCTGTCTACCGCCTCAATGCCGGGCAGCACCTCGGTTCCCGCATCGAACAGGGTGACCTGTTCTTCCATCAGTTCCAGCCGGTTTCGGGCGCCAACGGCAAAGGTCTTGCGCGCATCACCGATCGTATCCACCGTGTTCTCGTCATACCAGTAATCCCACTCCGCGCGCGGGAAGTACAATTGGGCGGAAGGGAAGGTGATTTCGTCGAAATCATCGACGATTCCCCACAAATGGTCGGGGTGGGCATGGGTGAAGATCACATCGGTGATCGAATCCACATCAAGGCCGGCTTCCGCTAGCGCATCGCCAAGTTTGCCGGCGGTTGGCATAAAGTTCGCCCCCGATCCGGCATCGAACAGTATCTTGCGGTCGCCATCCTCCAGCAGGGTCAGATTGCAGGGCGGTTCTACCGCTTCCAACTTGCTGCCATCCGGCGACAAAAGCGCCAGCAGTTCATCCTGCGGCACATCGGGAAAGATGAAGTTGAGCGGCAGCGTCAGATGCCCGTCGGAGAGCGTGGAAACCGTCTTCGAGCCGATCTGGGTCTTTGTCCAGGCGAGTTTCGGCGCCAGCAGAAGACCGGCCGCCGGAAGACCGGCAGCAAGCAACTGCCGGCGGGTAAGTGTATAAGGCATGCGAGCCTCCTCCCATATATTGTAATTTCTGCATATTTCACACGCCATTTGATGCAGGTCAATCTCAAGCAGCCGGTTTTGCCCCAACATGCAAACATGGAATTGCTGCAACTTGTCGACTGGATAGGCGAAAACGAGACTCTCGCAATCGGGGGGCTGCTCGTTGGCATGATTTTCGGCATTGCCGCCCAGCAGAGCCAGTTCTGTCTGCGCGCAGCCGCTGTCGAGTTTGCCCGCGGTAGCATTGGCAATCGTCTCGCCATCTGGCTCGTCGTCTTCACGGTTGCCGTCTTCGGCACCCAGTTGGCTGATCTCGCCGGTGCAGTGCCGGCTGCTGAATCACGTCAGATCGCCTCGCCGCAGAGCATTTCCGGCGCACTGATCGGCGGATTGCTGTTCGGCACAGGCATGGTGCTTGCCCGTGGCTGTGCCAGCCGGCTTCTGGTCCTGTCGGCAACCGGCAATCTGCGCGCGCTGCTTTCTGGCCTTGTCTTCGCCGTGGTGGCGCAGGCAAGCCTCAGGGGGTTCCTCTCGCCGGCCCGCGAGGCGGTGGCAGGCCTTGCAACGACCCAGACGATTGGCGGCAACTCGCTGCTGGAGGCGCTCGGCATGTCCTCGCAGATGGCACTGCTCGCCAGCGTCTTTGCCTTCATGCTGGCAATTCTGTTTTCCTTCTTCCGCAATAACGGCTTCAAGATCACCTTCTTCGCCATGCTGGCGGGGCTCGCCATCCCCGCGGCCTGGCTGTTTACAGCCGAAATGGGCCGTATTGCCTTCGAACCCGTGCAGCTTGAAGGGGTTACCTTTACCGGCCCCTCCGCCGACACGCTGATGATGTTCCTGAGTCCGCCCGGCAATGCCATCGAGTTCGATATCGGCCTGGTGCCGGGTGTCTTTCTCGGCTCCTTCCTTGCTGCTGCCCTGACCGGCCAGTTGGCGCTGCAGGGTTTTGAGGGCGGTCCCGCCATGCGGCGCTATCTTTTCGGCGCAGCACTGATGGGCTTTGGCGGCATGCTGGCCGGTGGCTGTGCTGTCGGGGCAGGGGTTACCGGTGCCAGCGTCTTTGCGATCACTGCCTGGGTAACGCTGTTTGCCATCTGGGCGTCGGCCATGGCCACAGATTGGCTGGTCGACCGCCGGGGGGCGGCGGCCGCATCCAGCGGCCAGACAGCCTGATCCTCAACCTGCGGCGATTGCCGCAGTTGCAGCTTCGATGGCTGCTTCCGTCATTGCCAGATCTTCTTCCGTGATTGCCAGCGAGGGATAGAGCTTGCCCGGCGATTTGAAGATGCCTTTTTCCCGCAGCACGGCATTGAATTTCCCAAGCATGGCGGCATCGCCGGCAAGAACGCCGCGATAGTCCTTCACGTCGCGATCGGTGAAAACCACGTCGAACAGCGTCGGGTCACCGACAATGCGATGGGCGATACCCGCCCTGGAAAGATGACCGGAAAGCATGTCCATCAGGGTTTGGCCGATCCCCCGCAGCTTATCATACGTACCCGGCCGCCGCAGGATTTCCAGTGTCTTCAGTCCGGCAACCGAGGCAACGGGATTGCCTGACAGGGTACCCAACTGCATCAGCCAGCCTTCGGCACCGACCTTCGCCTTGTCAAAATGGGCCATGATGTCGGCCCGCCCCACAATCGCGGCAAGGGGAAAGCCGCCACCGATCACCTTGCCCAGCGTGCAGACATCGGGCGTTACGCCATAAAGCTCCTGCGCGCCTCCATAGGAAAACCGGAAACCGGTCACCACCTCATCGAAGATCATCACAATGCCATGCCTGTCGCACTCTTCGCGCAGGGCTTCTAGAAACCCCGGTTCAGGCGGCACCGTGCGCTGCAACGGTTCGACGATAACCCCGGCGATCTCGCTGCCGTGCTCGTTCATGAAGGAGCGCAGAAACGCGATGTCGTTGAAGGGAGCAGCCCAGACGTCATTCTGCACCGCTTCGGGGATGCCCGCTGAATCAGCCACCGGCTGCGGAAAGTTGACCAGTCGGGTGGGCGCCAGGCTCATCTGCGCTTCCGCGCTCATGCCGTGATAGCCGCCCTCGAACTTCAGGATCTTGTCCCGGCCGGTAAAGGCGCGCGCCAGCCTCATCGCATACATGTCGGCTTCGCCGCCGGTCGACACATAGCGCAACTGCTCGGCGCAGGCGACGGCGCGGCAGATCTCCTCCGCCAGTTCGATACCCGCCGCGTTGTTGGCGAAGAACGTCATGCCTTTGGGGATTTGCTCGAAGACCGCTTCCTCGACTTCCTCGTTGCCATGGCCGAGCAGCATCGGGCCGGAACCGATGAGATAGTCGACATATTCCCTTCCATCCTCGTCCCATACCCGCGACCCCTTGCCCTCACGGATGATGATGCCGGGATCGAAATTGCCGAACCCACCGCCGGGCAATACCGACTTGGCGCGCTCTGTCCATTCGGCCTGGGTGTAAACACGGTTCATGACGTCTCCTATTCGATCACGGCGGCTGGTTCGCCGAGCACATTGGGGTTGGGCGAAACACCCAGGCCGGCTTCCTGCGGCGGTCGAATGGTACCGGCCTGGCGCACCGGCCCGGCTTCATCAAGCCGCGGCGCCACATAGCCGGAAAGATCGCACACATTCATCAGGTATCGGGGATCGGTTGCAGCGCCCAGATGGATCAGCGCAGCTGTGGTTATATCGGAACCCCAAGTATCCTCGATGCACATCTTCGCGCCGAGATGCAGGCACAGGTCGCGCGCCGCCCGGCAGCGCGACAACCCGCCGAACTTCGACAATTTGATCGCCACCGCATCCATGCAGCCCGCTTGATAGGCCTTGAGCAGGCTTTCGGTATCGTGGGCGCTTTCATCCATTTTCATCGGCAGGCCGGTGGCGGTTCGCACCGCGGTGCATTCCTCGATCGTGGCGCAGGGCTGTTCCAGCATGATGTCGAGATGGGCAACGGCGCGTCCGGTGCGGGTTGCATCAAGCTGTGTGGCGCCGCAGTTCCAGTCGCCATAGACAAGCGGGCCATCCCCCACCGCCTCGCGCACCCTGGTCAGCCGTTCGGCATCCGTTTGCCAGTCGCCGTCTGCGCCGAGCTTGACCTGAAACTGCCGGATGCCGGCATCGAAGGCTTCCTTTGCCATGCGTGCCATCTCGTCGGGCGCAACACAGGTAATCGAATGATAGAGCGGCAACGCCTCCTGCCGCAGCCCGCCGAGCAGCGCGTAGAGCGGCAGGTTCGCCGCCTTCGCCGTCAGGTCCCAGAGGGCGATATCAATGGCGGACTTGGCGTAAGGGTGTCCGATCAGATGGGCATCGAGCCGCGCCATGACGGCTTCAGGTCCGCGCGGATCGGCCCCCAGCAGCGCCGGCGCCATTTCGGCCACCGCCGGCAGTACGCCATCAGCATAGGCGGCAAGATAGTGCGGGATCGGACAGACTTCGCCCCAGCCGCTATGTTGCGTATCGGTGTCGAGACGCAGCACGACCGTATCCACCGTATCGCAGGTCTTGCCGCCAGCCATGTAATAGGTGTCATGGCTGGTGAGCGGCACTTTCCAGACGGTGATGCGGGTGATCTTCATTGTCATGCCTCGTAGACGGCGACCGGCTCGCCCAGCAGGTTTTCGTCGGGGATAACGCCAAGCCCGGGCTCGTCGCCGATTGTGATAAAGCCGTTCTCGCAACGCGGCCCGCTGCCCGGCGCGATATCGATTGCCAGCATGTCCTGGCACGACCAGCAGGCGCGGATGAATTCCTGCGGCACCGATTGTGCAAGATGGGCAGCTTCGGTATCGGCGAGCACGGAGCCGCCGGTTGCCATGATGAACATCTGGATACCGTGGGCGATGGCAATATCGCGCATGCGCCGCGCCTTGATCAGCCCGCCGACACGGTTGATCTTGATACCGAAAACTTCCGCAATGCCGTCGCGGGCGATGCGGGCGGCATCCTGCAGGGTAACCAGGCTTTCATCGACGCTGATGGGCGCCGTCGTCACCTTTCGGATGGCCGCGATGTCGTCCAGCGTTTCGCCCGGCTGCTCGAAGGTGACACCGAGGTCGGCAACTCCGTTCATGACGATGGCGGCTTCCCTGCGCGTCCATGCTCGGTTGACGTCATAGAGAATGATCTCGCCGGGCTTTCGGTGTTTTTCCAGATGGCGGATGCGCTCGATGTCCTTGTCCGTATCGCTGCCGCCGATCTTTGCCGAATGAGCGATATAGCCGCGTTTCCTGTAGGCTTCGATGATGCCAAGCATATCGTCCGGCTCGCCGGATGATACCGAAGACGCCGCCGGCGTGCCGGTTTCGCGCTTGCCGCCCAGAAGATCGGCAATCGGCATGCCTGCCGCCTTGCCGGCGATGTCCCAGCAGGCCATGTCGACCGGCGACTTGGCATAGAGGTGGCCGGGCAGGCAAAGATCCATGGCGCGCTCGACCAGCTCTATCTTTCGCGGATCGAGGCCGAGGATTGCCTGTGCCATGGTTTCCAGCCCGGCGCGGATGCCGGGTCCGTGCGCCGGCACGTAGGTGTGCCCCCAAGGCGTGCCTTCACCCCAGCCGGTAATCCCGGCATCGGTATCAAGCCGGATGAAGGTGGCGTCCAGTACCTCGAATTTCAGCCTTCCGCCTGAAAGCCAGTAGGGGTCCTTCAGCGGCAGATCCTTCCGGTAAACAGAGATGCGGGTGATCTTCATCCCGACTATGCTTTCGTTTCAGCGCCGGGGGCCTGCGACCACACTGGCAGGGTCTCGAGGTCTCCCCGCAACAGCACATAGGTCAGCACCGGCGTGTCAACGGTGGTCATGGCGTGGGGCCGGTTGGAAGCATGAAAGGATGTCTCTCCGGTGGAGAGCCGGCGTGTGGGGCTGTCCTTGAGATGAAATTCTGCCGAACCGGCCAGAACGACATAAAGTTCCTCGGCGGGATGATGATGCCAGGGATAATGCAGTCCCTTCGGCATGTAGACGAAATAAGCACCCATCTTGCTGCTCGAGAAGGCGCCGCCCGGCCCAATCAGGGCATAGCAGGCAAAGCGTTCAAGAAACTCGCCTCCAATCCCCGAATGCCGATAGGTTTCACGCCATTTGGCAAAGGGTGCCGCGGCAAGACAAGCATCCCGCAATTGCGGGCAATTGCAGTCCTCCAGTTCGTCTTCTGCCATGAAAAGCCGGGCAGCGTTAATGAGATTCGTCTCGACCTCAACCGCCTTGAGATCGTCGGGAAACGGACAAAAGGATGCCGCATCCGGGTGGTTCTCGTGGAATGCGCGGGTTTCCGCCATCAACCGATCAAATACCGCGCGGCTCATGAGATCACCACGATGTTGCCGGTGTGCTTCTTGTCGATGAAAGCCTGCTGGGCCTCGCGAAGCTCGTTCAGCGGATAGGCCGCCGCCAGAACCGGTTTGATGTCGCCGCGCTCGATATGGTCGGCCACCTTTCGCAACGTTCCCGGGGGCACCACCGTCGATCCGGTAAAGGTCAGGTCGTGCAGATAGAAGGTGCGCAGATCGAATTCGACGATTGGTCCGGCAATGGCACCGGAACAGGTATACCGACCGCCGCGTTCGAGTATATCGATCAGTCTCGGCCAATAGCTGCCACCCACCACATCGGCAACGACAGTGACTTTTTCTCCCCCAAGTGCCTCGCGCAGGTCTTCCGGCGCCCGCGGCAGCACACGGTCCGGGCCGAGCTTCATGACATCTGCGTGTTTTGCCTCCGAGGCCATGGCGATGACCCGGGCGCCGCGCAGCTTGGCAAGTTGAACCAGTGCCCCGCCGACCCCGCCAGAGGCACCGGGTACCAATACGGTATCTTCCGCGCCCACATTTGCGCGGGTCAGCATGCCTTCTGCCGTTGTGTAGGAGCACTGGAAGGTTGCCAGTTCCGCATCGGACAGATTGCTCTTGATCACTTCGACGCCACGATGATCCACCCTGGTATATTCGGCAAAGCCGCCATCCATCTCCGAGCCGAAATAAAGCGCCTTGTCCTTGTTTTCAGGATTCGACCAGTCGCGCTGCCAGCCATCGACCATAATCCGCTTGCCGATCAGCGTTTGATCGGCCTCATTGCCTGCCGCGACCACCGTTCCCACGGCATCCGCTCCCTGAATGCGCGGAAAGGCGATTGGCGCACCGCCCCAGGTCGGATCGTTCTCGCCCACCTCGGTATAGGCGCCACCGGTGGTCGCCTCGCTTACAGCCTTGGAATACCAGCCCGAGCGGGTGTTCACATCGGTGTTGTTGAGGCCGCAGGCATGAACCTTGACCAGAACATCGGCGGGACCGGCTTCCGGCACAGGCCAGTCGTCATGCCATTCATATTTTTCAAGCCCGCCATGGCCCGTCAGCACCATCGCTTTCATCGTCGCTGGGATGTCCATCACTCTGCTGCCTCCCTGGTGCTGTCTGTTCGCGGCAAGAGACTTTGCGGGTCGTAAGCAGGCTCGCTCAAGATACGGCCCTTGCGAGGCGCTCCCATGATGATGACCTCGACCTCGGTTCCCGGAATGGCTGCTGCCGGTTTTACATAGGCGAAAGCCAGTATCTTGCCCATCGTGTGGCCATAGGCAACCGACGCCGTCGAGCCCACGACCTTGCCATTCAACAGTACCGCTTCGCCGCCATGGCCGTCCTCGACCCCATCGGGCTCGATTTCCAGATAGGCGCAGACCCAGGGCATCGCGCCAGCTTCGGCCGCCTTCTTGCTTGCAAGCGTTGCCTCCCGGCCCATGAATTCGCCCTTGTCTGCCTTGACGAAGCGCATCACATCGGCTTCCGGCAGGGTGACCTCATTGGTCAGTTCACCGGCTCCCTTGAACCCTTTCTCCATGCGCATCGCGTTCATGGCAAACGAGCCATAGTCGGCGATGCCATGGGCTTCGCCCGCCGCCCACAACGCATCATAGACGGCCGGCGTGCTTTCTCGTGGTATGTGCAGTTCCCAGCCCAGCTCGCCCGCATAGGACATGCGGAAGGCCCATAGCGGGTGGCCTGCAACCTTGATCTCCTGTGCCGTCAGCCATTTGA
Organism: Nitratireductor sp.; assembly: GCA_020441735.1. GTDB lineage: Bacteria > Pseudomonadota > Alphaproteobacteria > Rhizobiales > Rhizobiaceae > Salaquimonas. The sequence goes on along the minus strand of JAGRLQ010000091.1, from coordinate 15,278 downwards.
AGCCGGCATTGGAAAGATCGGCATCCGTGCAGGCGGCAAGGATGTCGCGCGCGCGAGGCCCGTTGAGCGCCAGTGCTGCCCAGTCGTTGGAGAGCAGGATGATTTCCACGTCCTCATCGCGACGGTTCTGCGCCAGATGGTCGAGGAGACGCTGCTCGAAGAAGGCGGCGCAGACGAGGTAGTAACGGTTCTCACCGAGTTTCACGATCGTTGTTTCGAGCTCGATACGGCCGCGCCGGTTGAGCATGTGGGTCAGCGCAATACCGCCGGCCTTCTGCGGCAGTCTGTTGGCGGTCAGCCGGTCAAGCAGGCTTTCGGCATCGGGTCCCGCCACCTCCACTTTGGTGAAGGCGGAAATATCCATGATCCCGGCGCGCTCGCGCACTGCGCGGCATTCGAATCCCACCATGCCGTGCACTTCGTTGCGGCGGAAGGAATAGTGATCGCGCTGCTCAACGCCGTCGCGGGCAAACCAGCGCGGCCGCTCATGGCCGAAGACTTCCTCGAAGATCGCCCCATTCGCCTTGAGACGCTCATAGAGAGGCGAGGGCTTGATCGGCCGCCCGGCGAGGCGGTTGAAATGCGGGAAGGGGATTTCATGGCGCAGGCAGTAATCCTCCTTCGCCTTGGTAACCTGCCATTCCTTCACGGCGTAGTTGCCGAAACGGCGCGGATCGTATTCGCGCATGGAAATGTCGGCAGCGCCATGCACCATCCAACCTGCCAGTTCGCGGGTCAGTCCCGGTCCCCAGCCGATGCCGATCTGCGTGCCGCAGCAACACCAGTAGTTTTTGACGCCCGGTGCCGGGCCGATCATCGGGTTACCGTCCGGCGGATGCGAAATTGCACCATGGACTTCCCGCTTGATGCCCAGTTCGGCAAAGACCGGCATGCGGCCCATGGCGTTTTCGAGCCAGGGCATGATGCGGTCGTAATCGGCCTCGAACAGCTCGTTTTCAGCATCCCACGGGCAGTGATCCTCCCAGACGGTATTGGGGTTTTCCTTCTCGTAGATGCCGATCAGACCCGATTTCTGTTCCATGCGGATGTAGCCTGAAACCAGCCGGTCATCGCGAATGACGGGAAGTTCTGTTTCAAGATCGAGGAATTCCGGCACCGTGTCGGTTACCAGATAGTGATGCGTCATCGAGGTCATCGGCAGTTGCAGGCCGGACCACTCGCCCATCTGCCTTGCATAGGTGCCGCCGGCATTGACCACATGTTCGCAGGTGATGTTGCCCTGCTCGGTAAACACCTTCCACTCGCCGGAAGCCAGTTGCTTGATGTCGGTTGCCCGGCAGCGGCGGATGATCTTGGCGCCAAGCTGCCGCGCGCCGATGGCCATTGCCTGGGTGGGGCCGGAAGGGTCCACATGGCCGTCATCGGGTGTGTGCAGCGCGCCGAGAACGCCATCGAGATTGTAGAAGGGATGGAGTTGATGAATGCGATCCGGACCAACAAGCTCGATGTTGAAACCGAGCGAGCGGCCAACCGAGAGCGTGTGGCGAAGCCAGTCCATCTCGTCTTCAGTATAGGCAAGCCGGAACGATCCGCAGCCATGCCAGGTGCAGGACTGGCCGGTCTCCGCCTCCAGCTTTCCGGAGTAAAGCCCGATATTGTAATCGACGCATTTTCCCAATCCGAAAGAGGAGGTCGAATGGGTAATCTGGCCCGCCGCGTGCCAGGTCGAGCCGGACGTCAGTTCAGCCTTCTCCAGCAGGACGATATCAGTCCAGCCTTCATGTGCCAGATGATAGGCGAGGCCGCAGCCCATGATGCCGCCGCCGACAATGACAACGCGGGCGGTGGTGGGAAAGTCCTGGCTCATAACTGTGATTCCCCGAACAGGAGGATGGTGATTTCGATAGACAAGCAAATCAAACAAATGTACGATAGTCAATCATGAATGATATGAATGTACCAAATTGTGATTCTGCGAAAGACTCCGCACCCGCGCCGCAGGACGTGCTGGAAAGTCTGGCCGGCCATCTTTCCGGCCTGCCGCCGGAATTGCGCAAGGCAGCCGCTTACGTGCTGGAAAACCCCAACGATGTTGGTGTTTCCTCCATTCGTGAGATTGCCGAAGCCGCCAAGGTCAAGCCGAACACCTTCGTGCGCATGGCGCGCAGCGTCGGTTTCGACGGGTATGAGGATTTTCGCGAACCCTTCCGGGAGGAAATCCGTCAGGGAAGGGCGAGTTTTCCCGATCGCGCGCGCTGGCTGCAATCGCTCAAGAAGGGCGGCAGGCTAGATGCACTCTATGCCGACATGGTGCATTCGGCGATCGCCAATATCGAGGAGACTTTCGCCGCCATTGAGACCGCCTCGCTCAAGGCCGCTGCCGAGGCGATATGGGCTTCGCGCAACGTCTACACGCTCGGTGTCGGCGTCAATCATTCCAACGCTTCCAACTTCACCTATCTGGCCAGTACCGGCATGGTGGATTTCCATGCCATTCCGCGGCCGGGCAGCGTACCTTCCGATGACATCGCCTGGGCAGATGAACGCGACGTGCTGATCGCCATCACCTGCAAACCCTACCGAACGGAAGTGGTCGAGGCCGTCGAGGTTGCGAGGCAGCAGGGCGTGAGGATCATCGGCCTGTCAGATAGCCCGGCGTCGCCAATCATCCTGGGGGCAGATCACGGCTTTGTCCTTTCCGTCGACACCCCGCAGTTTTTTCCCTCGTCGGTATCTACGATTGCCCTGCTTGAAACCCTCTTGTCCTTCGTTATTGCCTCGGCGACGCCGGAAGTCGTCGAACGGGTCGAGAAGTTCCACCGCCGCCGCCACGAACTGGGCATTTATCACGGCGAATCCTGATCGGAGATACTCATGAACGAGCACGCCACCGCCCAAACCCCGGTCCGCACGCTGGATGCGCGTTACTACACGGATCCTGAGATCTTTCGCATCGAGCACAACGGCCTGTTTGCCCGGACCTGGCAGTTTGCCGGCCATGTCTCGCAGGTCGAAAACACGGGCGACTATTTCACCTTTTCCATAGGCGGTGAAAACCTGTTCTGCATTCGCGGCAAGGATGGCGAAATCCGCGCCTTCTACAACGTTTGCCAGCACCGGGCCCACGAAATGGTTCACGGTGACGGCAATGCCAAGCTGCTGGTCTGCCCCTATCATGCCTGGACCTACGAACTGGACGGCGGCCTGCGCTCGGGCCCGAACGTCAAATCCGTGCCTGGCTTCGACCGTTCCGAAATCTGTCTTACCCCGGTTCGAATCGAGAATTTCCACGGCTTCCTGTTTGCCAATCTCAACCCCGACGCCGTGCCCATGGATGAGTGGTTTCCAGGCGTAAGGGAAGAACTGGCTTCATTCGTTCCGCATATCGGCCAGTTGAAGCCGCTTGAGTGGGTCGAAATCCCGGAAGACTGCAACTGGAAGGTCTCGGTCGAGAACTACTCGGAATGTTATCACTGCGCCATCAACCATCCGACATTTGCGACCGGCGTCATCAAGCCGGAAACCTACAATATCCTGCCCCAGGGCTATTGCCTGCGCCACACGACCGAATGTGCCAATCTTGATCGCATGACTTACGAAATCGACCTTCAGTCGAATGAGCATGCCGGCGACTATTCCTCCTGGTTCCTGTGGCCGATGTTCTCCTTCCAGGTCTACCCGGGCAATGTGCTCAATACCTATCACTGGCGCGCGCTGGACGCCGATCATGTCATTGTGTGGCGCGGCTGGTACACGATTGATGGCGTCGATTCCGAAACCGTGCGCCGCCTTGCGGTTCAGGACCGTGCGACGACCGTGGCCGAGGACATCGTCCTGGTCGAGTCGGTTCAGCGCGGGCTGAAGAGCCGCGGCTACCGGCCTGGGCCGCTGGTGGTCGACCCTGCATGCGGGGTCAATTCAGAGCACTCGGTGCTTGCACTGCAGCAATGGATGCGCGAGGCAGTCGATGGGTGAAATACCGGGAGAAACTGCAAATGGATAATGACCTATTCGAAAAGGGCCTTGAAAAGCGCAAGGCGACGCTGGGCGCGGAGTATGTTGAAAAAAATCTTGCCGCTGCGGATGATTTCACACGGCCCTTTCAGGAGGCGATGACCGCGTGGTGCTGGGGGTTCGGCTGGGGCGATGACGCAATCGATGCCAAGACGCGCTCGATGATGAACCTCGCCATGATCGGTGCCCTCGGCAAGATGACCGAGTGGGAAACACATTGCCGCGGCGCGATCGGCAATGGCGTTTCGAAAGAGGAAATCCGTGCCATCATTCACGTGGTCGGAATTTACTGCGGTGTGCCCCAGGCACTCGAGTGCTTCCGCGTGGCGAAGAAAGTGCTGGAAGAAGCTGGCGCAGTCTGAGCCGGTACGGTACCGGAACACCGGCTACATCCCGCGCATCCCGCGATCAGGAATAAGATACCTGCAGTAGTTCGGCAGCACGGCGCGGTGAAGCGAGCTTGTCGCCCGAACGCTCGACCAGATTTGCTGCTTCCCTCAATAGATCGGCATTCGTCACGGGAGCGCCATTCTCGTTGAGCAGCGTATCCTCCAGCCCGGCTCTGATATGGCCACCGCCGGCAATCGCTGCTTCCATCACCCACAGATTATCCCGCCCGGCAGCAAAGGCTGCCCAGACGGCTTCCGGCGGTATTCGTGACTGCATGGCCTGCAATGCCTCATGCGTTGCCGGTGCGCCGCCATAGGCCGTACCGAGACAGATCTGGAAAAACGGCGGACCAGCGAAAGCCCCGTCTTTCATCATCCGAAGAGCTGTTTCCAGATGGCCGAAGTCGAAACACTCGACCTCCGGCTTGATGCCTGCTTCGCGAAGCAATTGGGCATGCTGGGTGAGGTCGGTAGCGCGTGCCACGTGGATGGCATCGCCGACAGCAAACGTTCCGCAGTCCATGGTCGCGATGGCGGGTTTGAGATCGAGCACATGCGCAACCCGTCCTTTCGCCGGTTTCCAATTGGTCTCGGCAGCAATCGCGCCATTCCCGTCGAGATGGACCATACCATCCATCGAACAGGTGATGTTGAGCAGGATGTCGATGCCGTCGTTTCGCACCCGCTCCACCACTTCGCGATAGAGCGCCGGATCGTTCGAGGGCAGGCCGGTTTCCGGATCGCGGACGTGAAAATGGGCGATGGCAGCGCCCAGTTCTGCCGCTTCGCCAATTGCCTGCGCGATCTCGGCAGGGGAAACCGGTAGATTGGCGTTGATCTCATGGCCTTTGGGACTGCCGCCATTGACGGCAGCGGTGAGAATGATCTCGCGGCTCATGATCGCCTCCCCGGCTCAATCATCCGCAAAGTCGGCTTTCTGATGGTCGACGATTTCCAGATAATCCTCGCGGATCGGGCAGAAGATGTCGAGGTTCATCACGATCTCATCGGAAATCGGAATGCCGCCATGCATTACATTGGGCGGCACGCGCAGTACTTCGCCGGCGCCCACTTCAAAGGTTTCGTCGCCGACCGTCCAGCGCATGCGCCCGCTCAGGATCACGGCAATCTGCTCGAAGGGATGCTTGTGCATGCCGAGCGTCATGCCTTTCTCCAGATAGTTCATGACCAGCAGCACATCCTCGCCCCGGAAACCGGCCCGGCTGACATGATCGCGCACGACAAAGCGCGGCAGATCCTCCCATTTGACCGGCATGCGGAAGGGCTCCAGTTTTTCTTCGCTCATGATCTAGCTCCTTGTTTGGTATGTTCCCGAATTCACGCCTTGCCGAAGCCGCCACCGCCGGGCGTCACCATCAGGATGGCATCGTCCGGCTTCATGTCGGTCTTGCCTGAAAGAATGGTCGGCACGCCATTGACCTCGAACCGGCCTGCGGAACCGGCTTCGCCGCCAAGCAGCCCCTGGGGTGCTGCCTTGAGGCGGCTCGGTACCGTGTTGAGCAGCCAGGGCTGATCGGTGCGCATGGAAAAGCCGATGCGCTGGCCATCGCCACCGGGCTGCGCACCCTTTCCGCCGGTGCCGCGCTCCAGTTCCTTGCAGGAAAAGACGATCGGATAGGCTGCTTCGAGCACTTCAACTGGAACCGCCGAGACGCCGGTAGGATAGCAGATCGCAGAAAGCCCCGGTTTCCCGGCCCGCGCCCCCATGCCGCCCGAATAGTTGAACATCGAGGAGGTAAAGGCGCGTCCGGTCTCATCGCGTCCCTGGATCTGGATCGTCCACACAGCGCCCGACCCTTCCGCAACGACTGCGTCGGGAACCACTTCGGCCAGCGCATTGAGGATCGGGAAGGGGACGTACATCCCAACCACGTGCCGGGCATTGACGGGCGAGGGGTAGGTCGCGTTGACGATGCAATCTTCCGGCAGCTTCAGTTTGATGGGCGATAGGCTGCCTGCATTGTTGGGCAGGTCGGGATTGAGCGTCGAGCGCACGGCAAAAGTGGCATAGGCCTGGGTATAGGCCGGCACCACATTGATGCCCCGCGCGCTTCTGCCCGAAGAACCGGCAAAGTCGATGGTGATCTCGCCCTTGTCGGCGTCGATGGTGACAGCTGTCTTCAGCGTGACGATATCGCCGCCGGGTACATCGAAACTGCTTTCGCCATGATAGGTGCCGCCGGGCAGTTTGCGGATGCTTTCGCGGGTCGCCGCTTCGGAACGGTCGATGATCTCGTCCGACAGGGCTTCGATGTCGTCCAGTCCGTAACGGTCACATAGCGCGTTGAGCCGCTGGGCGGCGATCATGCCGGAAGAAACCTGCGCCCCGAGATCGCCCATCAGCGCGTCTGGCGTACGCACATTGCGCTTGATCATCTCGAACAGGGTGTGGTTGGGCTTGCCTTCCTCATAGAGCTTGAGAACCGGTATCCACAGGCCCTCCTCATGGATGTCGCGAGCACCCGAACCGATGCCGTAGCCGCCGATATCGGTGTGGTGGATTGTCGATCCCGCATAGCCGATGATCCGGTCGCCGCGAAAGATCGGCGACAGCACGGTGATGTCGAAGAAATGGCCGGCAGACATCCACGGATCGTTGGTAATCAGCACGTCGCCGGGCTTGAGACTGCCTTCATCCACATGCTGCAGCAGGTTTCCGGCGGCCGCTGCCAGCGAGTTGATGTGCCCCGGCGTGCCGGTCACAGCCTGCGCAACCATGCGCGCGCGGGCATCGAACAACCCGTTGGCAAGATCGCCCGCCTCCCGGACGATGGGTGAAAAGGCGATGCGTTGAAGCGCGCGGGCCTGTTCGGACACGATGCCGATGAGGTTTGACCACAAAATCTGAAGTTCGACGCCATCCATGATCAGATATCCCGGTTCCTGTTGGCAATGTTCTTGTTGGCGATGATCGACCCGTTTTCATGCAGGCTGGCCGTCCAGCCCGGCTGGATGAAAATGGTCGTCTCCCGCTCCTCGACAATCAGCGGTCCTTCGATTTCCGTGCCAAGGGTCAGTTCGCTGCGGTCATAGACCGGGACTTCCCGGGCGCCGGCACGGAAATGAACCGTGCGATGGCGCGGAGCAGGGCTGTCACCCTTGCCGGGCGCCGTTGCCGCAGCTCGGTCGGGAACCGCTCCCTTGGCGGTGATGCGCCAGCCGACCAGTTCCACCGCCATGTCATTGAGCTTGAGGCCGTATTGCGCCTCATATTCGGTTTCAAAGCGCTGGCGCATTTGACAGGCATCGCGTTGCTTTCGCGGGTCGCCGGTCAGTTCGATAGTTAACTCCGATTGCTGACCGAGATAGCGCAGGTCCACAGCGAAGGTGTATTCGATCTGGCAAGGGTCGATGCCTGCTTCCTTCAGGGTCTGGCCGCCATCTTCCATCATGGCATCGATGGCACGCGAGGCTTCAGCCCAGTCGATGGCATCAAGCGGCGACAACTGGCTGCGCACCAGGTCGATCTTGGCCGGTGTCACCAGCGTTCCAAATGCCGACAACACGGAGGCAAGCAGCGGATAGATCACCTGGCTGGAATCGATGAGGTCGGCAACGAGACAGGCATGAACCGGCCCGGCGCCGCCAAAGGCAAGCATCGGCAGGCCCCGGTGGTCGATGCCGCGATCGGTGGCATGCGCGCGCGCGGCAGCCGCCATCTGTTCACAGACGACCTCGAAGATGCCCCAGGCCGTTTCCTCCGGCGAAAGGCCGATTTTCGCGCCCAGTTCGCCAACGGCTGCGCGCGCCCCTGCAGCATCGAGCTTCATGTCGCCACCGAGAAAGCGGTCTGGATCGAGAATACCGGCAACGACATCGGCATCCGTCACGCAGGGTTCTGTACCACCACGCCCGTACGAGACCGGGCCGGGTACGGAGCCAGCGCTTTCCGGCCCGGTTCTGAGCAGGCCCAATTCGTCGATCCAGGCAATGGAGCCGCCGCCCGCCCCGATTTCGATCATGTCGATCGATGGCACGGTGATCGGCATGCCCGATCCCGGCTTGAACCGGTAACGGCGGTCGACCTCGAAATGGCCGGTCACAAGCGGCTCATGCCCTTGGATCATGCAGGCCTTTGCGGTGGTGCCGCCCATGTCGAAGGAGATGAGATCGGGAAGGTTGAACTTCCGGGAAAAATAGCAGGCGACGAGCGCGCCGGCGGCAGGCCCGCTTTCGATCATGCGTACCGGCAGGGTTCCGGCGCGGCCGGCGCCGATCACGCCGCCATTGGACAGCATGATCAGCGGTTGCTGGGAGAAGCCGCGGGCTTCGAGCTCTGCAATCAGGGCGTTGAGATAAGGCCGTGTGATCGGCACGGTATAGGCGTTGATCGCCACCGTTGAGGCGCGCAGGTATTCGCGCATCTGCGGTGCAATCTCGGAGGATAGCGAGACATAAATTTCGGGCGCCTCGCGGGCAAAGATTTCGGCCACCATCCGCTCATGGACGCCGTTGTTGTAGGCATTGATCAGGCACACGGCGACGGACTCGATGCCCTGCTCGCGGCATGCGCGGGCAATCTCGGCAATCTCCTCGGGATTTGGGTTTTCCAGTGGCGTCCCGTCGGCAAGCATGCGTTCGGACAGTCCCCAGGTGCGATCGCTCGGGATCAGCGGCTCGGCGAACTCGATCTGGGGATCGTACATGTCATAGCGGTGCTCTTCGCGGATATAGAGAATATCGGTGAAGCCCTTCGTCAGGATCAGGCCGACCGGCGGCCCCTTGCGCTCGATCAGCGCGTTGGTCACGACAGTGGTTGCGTGAACGACAACATCGTTGATGTCGCCCGGCTCAACCCCGGCGCGGCTCATCACCAGATCGACCCCGCGAAAGAAACCCTCCAGCAGGTCGTGATGTGTCGTCAGCGTCTTGTCGACAAAGGTGCGTCCGTCGTCTGCAAGCAGAACGGCATCGGTAAACGTGCCGCCGATATCGACGGCGAGAGAGTATCTGGTCATGCGGAAGTGCCCGTATATCCGAGGTTGCTTGAAATTCGCGCAGCGCTTTCACGCACCGCTTCGATAAAGTGATCCTTGGGCGGGGAGCCCAGAAAATTGGTCGGTCCTGCCAGTGTCAGCGTAGCGATGAGGTTTCCGGTCATGTCGTAGACAGGGGCGGAGAGGGCGCTCACACCTTCCAGCGTTTCGCCTGGGGCATCGGCCCAGCCTTTTTCCCGTACGCCCGCCACCTCGGCTTCGAGTTTGGCCCGGTCCGTATTGGTCGTGCTGGTCCAGGCCGTCAGTTTTTCCGGCACCTGCTGCCAGAGCTCCGGATTGCCGAAGGCAAGGGCGATCTTGCCCTGTGCGGAGGAATGAAAATCGAGCAGCGCGCCCGGCCGCGTGACGATCGCCACGGGGTGTTCGGAACGCACCATGTCGAGAACGCGCATGCCCCCGCTTTCGATCTGGCCGAACGACACCGTCATTCCGGTTCTGTCGCGCAGTTCCGTCATGACGGGTCTGGCCTCGCGCAGCATGTCGGTACTGTCGGCCAGCGCCTGGCCCAGATGATAGAGCTTGTAGGACAGGCGGTAGTGCTCGGTGCTTGCGTCCTGCAATACATAGCCCATGGAAAGCAGCGTCCTCAGAAACCGGAAGACGCGAACCTTGGGAATGTCCAGCCGCCGCGACAGTTCGGCAAGCGCGACAGGGCGGCCGAATTCGACCATGCACTCGATGACCGCAAAGGCTACCTGCGTGGACTGGTTCGAGGATTTGTCGAGTTCGATCATGGTGTGAAATTCCGTTTCGTACTCAGTGGAACAAGTTTGGCAGGAACAGCGACAGCGGTGGGAACACGATCACGGCAGCCAGAACCGCAAGCGCCAGGGCAATGAAGGGCAGGGCCTCCAGCGAGACGCGCTCCAGCGGTGCACGCGATATCGAGCCGACAATGAAGAGCACCAGGCCGACCGGCGGCGTCACCATGCCGATCATCAGGTTGAGGACCACCATGATGCCGAGTTGAACGGGGTCCAGCGCCATCACCGGGGCCAGTTGCGTCAGCACGGGCATGACCAGGATCATGGCGGCCAGCGGCTCGAGAAACAGGCCGAGCACCAGCAACAGGATATTGAGCAACACGATCAGCATCATGCGGTCATCAGTCAGACCAAGGAAGCTTTGCGCCACCCGGCGCGGGATGTCTTCGATGCCGAGCACGAAGGCGGTAATGCTCGCCGAAGCGATCACCAGCATGATACCCGCCGAGACCGTCGCGGTTTCCGAGAAGCTATTGTAGATCTGGCGCCCGGTGAGCGAGCGGTAGACGAAAAAGCCGATAAACAGCGCATACAGGCAGGCAACAGCTGCCGCCTCGGTCGGTGTGAAGACGCCGCCGCGAATGCCGCCGACAATGATCACCGGCAGAAGAATGGCGGGAACAGCGCCAATCGCCGCGCTGCGTTTTTCCGCCAGCGTCAGTTGAGGTGCCCTGGGGTGGCCTTCGACACGTGCCCGCCAGACGACATAGGCGATCATCAGCGCCATCAGCATGATGGCCGGGCCGATGCCGGCAACGAACAGGTCTCCGATCGAGGTTCCCGTGAGTACGCCGTAGAGGATCAGGCTAAGAGAGGGCGGGATCATCGGCCCCAGCAGGGAGCCGACTGCCGTAAGCGCCGCCGCATAGGCGGCACGATAGCCGTCGCGTACCATGGCAGGCACCATGACGCTGCCAATGGCAGAGGCTTCCGCCGTCGCCGCTCCTGAAACACCGGCAAACAGCATGCTGGCGATGACGTTGACGACCGCCAGACCGCCGGAGAGCCGGCCGACGATCATCTGGGCAAAGCTGACGATATGGCGCGTCAGTGAGGCAGCATTCATGATGTTGCCGGCGAGGATGAACAGCGGGATCGTCAGCAGAACGAAATTGTCGATGCCTGCCAGCATGCGCTGCGGCATCGCCAGCAGCAGGTGCAACTGGCCGAACACGATCAGATAGGTCAGCGACGAGATTCCCAGCGCCAGCGCAATCGGAATGCCGAGCGCCAGTAGAACGATGAAGGAAGCGATGATGACGATCATGCGCCCTGCGCTCCCGTTCCGGTTTCACCACCTTTGAGAAGAAGGGTTGCGGTACGAACGAGATCGACCGACATGCGGATCGCCAGCAGCGCCATGCCAAGCGGTAGGGAAATATAGACCCAGAACATGCTCGGCAGGGGGAAATCCGGCCCGAACAGGTCTCCCAGCAGAAAGCGCATTGCCGGAATGGGCTGCCCGCCGACACGGGAAGCAAATATTGACCCGTACCAGACGAGGACAGCCAGAAAAGCAATGCAAAGGGCATTGCCGGCAATCATGACCATCAAGCGTGCTTTCTCCGGCAGCCGCTGGCGGAAAAGCTCCACATTGGCAAGTTCGCCGCGTTCATAAGCCAGCACGGCAGCCAGAAACGACGACCAGATCAGCAGATAGCGGCAGGCTTCCTCGGCCCAGATCAGCGACGACAGGAACACATAGCGCATGACGACTTCGACGATCATCAGACCCAGCAGCGTCGCGATCATGGCAACGGTCAGGGCTTTGATCACAGGTACATACAGGCCGATAAGGCGCATGCTTCCCCCTTCGCGGCTTACACCGCGCTGTCAGCAGTCGGGATTGTATCAGTAGATCGGCTGGCCGGTCCCCGCGCAAGCCGCACGGGGACCAAACGCCAGGCGTCAGTTGCTGTTTGCCGCCTTCACAGCGTCGGCAAATTCCTTGATCAGCGGATCCTTCCCGATCCACTCGTCGAGAACAGGCTGGGTCTTCTCCTGCATCTTGTCGAGCTCGGCGAGGGCCGTAACGGTCACGCCGTTATCTTCCAGGAACTTGCGGATGCCTGCCTCATCATCGGCTGCCATCTTGTATTGTTCGGCAATCGTTTCATGGCCGGCCTCGACCATGGCGGCCTGCACGTCCGCCGGCAGGCTTTCGAATTTGGCCTTGTTGATCATCAGCACGCCGGGCCAGAAATAGTGACCGGTAAGCGTGACGTGCTTGGCCGACTGATAAAGGCTTTCCGCCTTGATCGAGGAGAGGTTCATCTCGACGGCATCGATCGTCTTGGTTTCAAGTGCCGAATAGACTTCACCGAAGGCAAGGCCCACGGGGGCGGCACCCACCGCTGTCCAGGTCGCCTTGTGCAGGGGCGTCGGCACAATGCGGGTCTTCAGATTGGCGAAGTCGGCAACCGTTTCAACCTGTTTGGGTGCGCTGAGGAAGTGGCGCTGGCCAGCCTCGATATAACCGAGGCCCTTGATGCCCTGGGCATCGAGGCTGTCGAGCATCTTCTGGCCGACCGGAGAAGCAAGGGCTGCTGCCATCTGCTCATAGGTCTGGACCAGGAAGGGAAGCTGAAGCGCATCAAAGGCCGGTGCATCCATTTTCAGCGGCAGTACCGGGGCGGAGACGAGGGCACCATCGATCGTACCCAGTTGAATGCCCTGCAGCAGTTCGCCGTCATCGCCGAGTTGGCGGTCGCCATATACCTCGATCTTCACCTTGCCGCCGGTCTTGTCGGCAACCTTGCTGGCGAAAAGCTCCGTGCCGCTATGGAAAAGATGTGTGGATGTGGCCGCGTGGCCGAATTTCAAGGTGACTTCCTGCGCAGATGCCAGTGAAGCCCAGGTGAAAAGAAACCCTGCGGCCAGAAGACCGCTCCAAAATCTGCTCATGTACTCCTCCCAAGTCGTTCGCTTATAATGTTTCATATATTGAAATACTATTACATTATAAGATATGGACGAAAAGAGTCAATCGTGGCATTGCACAGCGACGGCATGATTTCCGGCTGACGACGGCGCGTTTGTGCGGCAGGGCCTTTCCGTCTACGGTCGGCTTCCCGTTTCTTTTCATCTGGCAGGCAATGCATCAGCGAAGTACCGGATCAGCCGCCCTTGCGACCGAACATTCCAGTGGCACGGTGCGCATTGCGGACCTCTACCAGCAGGGCTGCGCCAAACTTCGGTTTCCCAAAAAGCACGATGGCGGCAGTCTTGAAGCGGTGATGATCAATACCGCAGGCGGGATCACCGGCGGCGACAGGCTCGACTGGCGTTTCAAAGCAGGCAGGGATTGCACGCTTACGGTCACCTCCCAGGCCTGCGAGCGGCTCTACCGGGCGCTGGAGGAGACTGCCCGCATCAGGATCGAACTGGTTGTGGAAGATAATTCACGGCTCAACTGGCTGCCGCAGGAAACGATCCTGTTCGATGGCTGCAGGGCGCAGCGCAGGATAGACGCTGCGCTGGGAGACGATGCGCGCTTGATGATCGTTGAGCCGCTGCTCTTCGGTCGCGCCGCGATGGGCGAGACGGTCGGGCAGGGCGCATTTCGTGATGCGTGGCATATCCGGCACAGGGAAAAAGTCATCCATGCTGACGCCCTGCGCTTCGATGGTGAGATAGCAGATCTGCTTCAAAGACCGGTGATCGCCGCTGGCGGCGTTGCGATTGCCACCGTGCTCGCCGTCGATACGGCCGGTGCACACCGGCTGGAAGCTTTGCTCGAACCGGCGCGCCGGATGATTGGTAAGGCAGGGGGCGCCTCTTTTTGGCAGATTGACGAAACTGGCAAACTACTTGCAAGGTTGGTGGCGGAAGACGGCTACACCCTGCGCAAAACCCTCGTTCCGCTGATCGAACTGCTCAATGATGGCGCAGCGCTGCCCAAGTCTTGGGCATTGTAGTCGGATCCGGCCTTGGCGGAAGCCGGCAAACGCAGTCGAAACGTGAAATGATCTGGTTGAGAGGTTTGGATGCAACTGACGCCGAGGGAAAAGGACAAACTGCTTGTCGCCATGGCCGCTGAAGTGGCGCGCAAGCGTCTTGAACGCGGTGTGAAGCTGAACCATCCCGAGGCCATTGCGCTGATTACCGATTTCGTTGTCGAGGGTGCGCGGGACGGGCGCTCTGTCGCCGACCTCATGCAAGCCGGTGCGCAGGTCATATCCCGGGACCAGTGCATGGAAGGCGTGCCGGAGATGATCCATGACATCCAGGTCGAGGCGACCTTTCCCGATGGCACCAAGCTGGTCACCGTTCACCAGCCGATCCGATAGGAGCGCGCAATGATCCCCGGAGAAGTCTTTACTGCCAAGGGCGACATCATCCTCAACGAGGGGGCTGAGACCCTGACGCTGACGGTTGCAAATACCGGCGACCGGCCGGTGCAGGTTGGCTCACACTATCACTTCCACGAGACCAACGCGGCGCTTGAGTTCGACCGCGAGAAGGCGCGCGGCATGCGCCTCGATATCGCGGCCGGCACTGCAGTTCGCTTCGAACCGGGCCAGAAACGCGATGTCACGCTGGTGCCGATGGGCGGCAAACGTGAAATCTACGGTTTCAATCAACAGGTCATGGGGAAGCTGTGAAACGCATCATGTCCACACTCGGTCTCGTCTGCCTTTCGGCATCTCAAGCCATTTCACAGGACTGGGATTGCTCAAACGCCGACAACCTGCCGCAGCAGGGTATGAACTACTGCGCCTATCAGGATTGGCAGACTGCCGACGAGGCGCTCAACGCGGCATGGCCGAAGGTTCGCGCCCACATGAAGTCCATCGATGAATCAACCCGGGAATATTTCCCCGAACAGGCCATTGCGGAGGAAAGCCTGCTGAAGGCCCAGCGTGCCTGGATCAACTATCGCGACGGCCATTGCGAAGCAGAGGGCGGGCAGTTTGCCGGCGGCTCGATCCAGCCGCTGATCATAAACTCATGCAAGGCATCGATGACGCGCAGGCGCACCGAGGAACTCCTCCAGCTCATGCAGGAATTCTGACCGAAGGAAGCTCGAATGCCAGCCACCATTTCCCGCGCCGCCTATGCGGACATGTTCGGCCCGACGACGGGCGACAAGGTCCGCCTTGCCGATACCGAGCTTTTCATCGAGGTGGAGA
>JAGRLQ010000090.1 GCA_020441735.1 Nitratireductor sp. | reverse complement strand
AAGATGAAGCTGTAGTTGACGGGATTGGCGACGTTCTTGGCATAGCTGCCGCCACTCTTGTTCAGATAGGCGTTGGGGCTTGAATAACCGCTTTTTGCCTCGCTGTTTTCCACTACCACGGACGGATTGACGGCATCCCACAAAATGCCGTCGAAAATGACGAATTGGGTCGAAACCCCAATCGGTTTGACCAGCAATACGGCGGCCAGAAAGACCAGACCAAGGGCTACGCCGCCGTTTCTCCAGTTGAACATGACAACTCCTTTCATATAAACGATAGCTAATATTAGCGATTGTTAATATAAGCGATTTGACCTGTATCAAATCGCGACTTTGCCGGGTGGGGTGGGGCAGGTGGCAGGGAGGGCAGCGCAATTGCGCCAACGCAAGGCGTTTTTGGTGCGATTTGCGCCCCGGCAAGCCGGTATTTTGGAACAAAGGCCGTCATGCCCGCCGTCCCGAAGTCCGGCGAGAGCGACAACCGGCCATCCTACGTGATAACAAGGTCAAATCAGATGGAAGAATCGGGCATTGCCATGAGCGAAGATGCTGGAGAAGGTCAGGAAAATGCGGGCCGCCGGGGCAGGGCGCGTGCCGGCGGCGGAGCAGCCAGAAGGGCTGCGCGATCAGGCGTTCACCTGACCAGCCTGCCATACGTCCACCGCAAGCTGGAGCCGGTGGACATCCTTTCCAGTGAGGCCATCGAGCTGATCGAGCACAATGCCGATATCCTGATGGAGGAAATCGGGGTGGAATATCGGGGCGACGCGGAAGCGCTGGCCATGTGGAAGGATGCCGGTGCCGATGTCAAAGGCGAGCGGGTGCACTTTCCCAAGGGGCTGTGCCGCGAACTGATGAAGACGGCGCCGTCGCAGTTTACACAGCATGCCCGCAATCCCGACCGCAATGTGGAGATCGGCGGCAAGCACACGGTCTTTGCGCCGGTCTACGGCCCACCCTTCGTGCGCGATCTGGAAGGCAAGCGCCGCTATGCGACCATTGAGGACTTCAAGACTTTCGTGAAACTCGCCTACATGGCGCCGGCCATGCACCATTCGGGCGGCACGGTCTGTGAACCGGTGGACATCGCGGTCAACAAACGCCATCTCGACATGGTCTACACGCATATCCGCTATTCCGACAAACCCTTCATGGGATCGGTTACGGCACCGGAGCGCGCCGAAGATACAGTGAAAATGGCGCAATTGCTGTTCGGCGAGGAGTTCGTCGACAACAATTGCGTCCTGGTTTCGCTGATCAATTGCAATTCGCCCATGGTGCTGGACGACACCATGCTGGGGGCCCTCAAGACCTATGCCAGGGCCAATCAGGCTTCCATCGTTTCTCCGTTCATCGTCGGCGGGGCGATGAGCCCGGTTACCGTTACCGGCACCCTGACGCAGGTGTTGTGCGAAGCAACCTCGGCAATCGCCTTCTCGCAGCTTTGCCGCCCCGGTTCGCCGGTAATTTTCGGCACGTTTGCTACCGCTATCTCCATGCAGTCGGGGGCGCCGTCCTTCGGCACGCCGGAGCCTGCACAGGTCCTGATGGGGGCTGCCCAGTTTGCCCGCCGCTACAATCTGCCGTTCCGCTCCGGCGGTTCGCTGACCGGCGCGAAACTGCCTGATGCACAGGCAGCCTATGAAAGTGCCAATACCTTGTGGCCTGCCATGATGGGCGGGGTGAACTTCATGCTGCATGCAGCCGGGTGGCTGGAAGGCGGGCTGGTCTCTTCTTTCGAGAAGTTCATCATGGATTGCGATCAGCTTGCCGCAGCGCAGAAGTTCGCTGGCGGTGTCGATGTTTCCGAGAATGCCCAGGCGATGGATGCGATCCGTGAAGTCGGTCCTGGCGGGCACTATCTCGGCTGCGCCCATACCCAGGCGAATTTCAAGGAAGCTTTCCACGTCTCCAACGTTGCCGACAACAACTCCTTCGAACAGTGGGAGATCGAGGGGGCGAAGCGCACCGAGCAGAAGGCCAACGACATCGCGCAAGCCTGGCTTGAAGCCTATCAGCCGCCGGCGCTTGATGAGAGCATCGACGAGGCGCTGAAGGATTTCATGACCAGGCGCAAGGATTCGATGCCTGACGCCTTTGGCTGAAAGGGAGACCCTGCCGGCGAGGCAACCAGCCGCCGGCGCGTGGGAAACCAGATCACCCGCAGCGTCTGGCACCTTTCGGAGCCGACGGGTGTGAAGGACTGAAGGCAACAGTGTAATGGCCGAACCGGACACTGCTGCCCTTCAAGCATCTGTTTTGCACATCAAGGCGCATCTGTCCGGATACGGTCTTGCCTGCTTCGGTAGCTTTACGATCGAGCGCGACGAGATTACCGATGCTGCCCCTGCAGGTCTTGCGGACAGAACGGCATTGCTGTTCGGCAATGCGGGCGGGGCGATGTGGCAGCATTTTTCGGTTTCTCCTGAACATGGCGATGGCAAGCCTGATCCAATGAATCGCTGGACAAGCCGGGTTGCTGGTGAGGCACTTGCAGTGGGCGAGGGGCAGGACATGGAATGCCTTTATCCCTTTGGCGCGCCGGTGTGGCCGTTTCAGCGTTGGGCCAAACGGGCCATGGGGCTCAAATCCTCGCCGCTCGGCCTGCTGATCCATCCGAAATACGGGTTGTGGTTCGCCCTTAGAGCGGCAATCGTTCTGCCGTCAGGCGGGCAGTTGGAAGACGGCTCAAGGCAAGTCGCGCCGCATCGTTGTGATGGCTGTTCGGAGAAGCCGTGTCTTTCCGCCTGCCCAGTGGGCGCCTACAGCGGCGCGGGGTTCAATGCGGCCGCCTGCCGAAGCCATCTGGCTTCGCAAAACGAGCCAGATTGCATGATGCTTGGCTGTGCAGCGCGCAATGCCTGTCCGGTGGGCGCGGAATGGCGCTATAGCCAAGCGCAGCTGCAGTTTCACATGACTGCCTTCAACCGCTGATGATCAGGCCCGGCGCCGTCCACGCCGCTCCCTGCGCGGAGCTGCATCATTGGCAGACGAGGTGGCGTTCTTCATCGGGCCGATCTTCTCGACGATTTCCTCAACGGTCGGTCTGCCCGGCTTTTCATCCGTAAGATGTTCATCGAGCGCCTTGCGCATGTAGCGCAGATGGTTGCAGGAAGTGCCGCAGCAACCACCGATGATGCGCGCGCCGGCGTCCATGGCCATTCTTGTATAATCGGCCATCAGTTCCGGCGTGCCGGTATAGACGACCTTTTCGCCACGGATTTCGGGAATGCCGCAATTGGCCTTGGCAACAACAATGGCAGAGGGGTTGGCTGCCGTCATGTCGAGGACGGAAGAAAGAAGATCCGATGCGCCGACGCCGCAATTGGCGCCCATGGCAAGTGGTGCCTGCGACTGGCCCGAAAGCGTTGATGGCATGTCGCCGGGGGCAAGGCCCATCATGGTCTTGCCGGCCGTGTCGAAGGAGGCGGTGATCACATAGGGCATGCCGGCCTGCGCCGCCGCCGCCGCTGCTGCCTCGATCTCGTCAACGGCGGACATGGTCTCGATCCAGACAACGTCTGCCCCGCCGGCCTTGAGGCCCTCCATCTGCTCGACGAAGGCTTCTTTTGCCTCTTCCTTGGTCAGCGCGCCGAGGGGCACGAGCAATTCTCCGGTGGGGCCTACCGAACCTGCGACGACAACCGGCCTGCCGGCATTGTCAGCCACTTCGCGGGCGATCCTTGCCGCCTTCTCGTTGAGTTCGAAAACGCGGTCCTGGGCATTGTGCAGCTTCAGACGGTGGCGGTTGCCGCCAAACGTGTTGGTCAGGATGATGTCGCTTCCCGCATCAACGAAATCCTGATGCAGCTTGCGGATTTTCTCCGGTTCTTCGTCGTTCCAGAATTCCGGCGAATGGCCGGAAGTAAGCCCCATCTCAAACAGGTTGGTGCCGGTAGCGCCATCGGCCAGCAGGACACCCTTTTCTTCGAGTAGACGGGAAAGCAGGTCCATCGCGGAGATTCCTATCGATAGAAAGATATAAAGATTTCTTTATATTATTTTCCCATCACTCGTCGGTCAAGTGATTTTACCGGGCTGGTCTGGAAAATGGTGCTCCAGTCTATGCCCACGTTCGCGATGTTTCAGAGGTGATGCCCTCTTGGATTTGGAGGCGAAATCCGTTGCGAGCCGCATTATCGCCGGACAGCGATGCAAGCGGGAGCAACCTGGGAGAGCAATGAAACGAAAAAGGCAGCGGCCGGCATGGGGTTCGGATTTTCGATTTCTTTTTCAGATTAGGGGCAAAAAACTGCGCCGTTAATCATGCCGTAACCCTATTCTAACCGCCTGTTTACACTATTGCCCTAAAAATCAATGCGGATCCGGGGTTTACCGGACCGACCCCCGGATCAGGTACTGCGTACCGGGGCAATACAGTTAGCTGGATGTTCCGGCTATGTAGCGTCTCAAAACCGACTATTTCCCGGCTGTTGCCTGGCGATAGTCGGTTTTTCAGTTTCCAGCGCCTGAGTTTTCACCCTGGTTTCCCGTGAAGCCACGGTCGCAGCCTCTCTTGATGAAATCTATGGTTGCGTGTAGTTTCGAACAAAAATGAGGGGCGAAATCGTGTATGCTTCAGTCAAGCATCTGCTGGACAAGCTGGGGGAACCGGCTGAGTCCATCAAATTCACACGCGAGGATGTTCGCACCGCAGTTGCGGTCCTCTATTACCGGGTCATTCTCGTCGACGGGCGAATAAGATCGCAGGAGCTGCAGCATTTCCGCGACCTGCTGGCGCGGACGCTTGATGTCAGCGAGGACGAGCTGATGCACTTTGAACAGGAAGTGCTGCGGATCGCCAAGGAGGATTCCTCGCTTTTTCCGCTGACCAGTCTCATCCGCAAACTGCCGGTCTCCAGGCGGCGTGAGATACTGGAAGACATGAAGGCCATTTCCCTGTCCGATCAGGAATTCCACGAATTCGAGATCAACATGGTTGCCCGGGCAGCAGAACTGCTGGGGCTGGACGGCAAGGGCGAAGAAAGCGGTGGCCTGAGCAGCTGAGTCAGACGGAGCTGCTCATTTCTTCATGCGTTCAGGCTTTGCGCTCTTCAGGCGGCTCTTGAGGGCAGCATCAAGGTCGGGCGCTGCCGAAATCAGCTCTTTCGTGTAGGCCTGCTTCGGTGCTGCGTAGAGCGGCCTTGCGGGGCCTGCTTCAACGATTTTGCCGTGTTGCATCACCATTACCGTGTCACAGAGCGCGTGAACGACGGAAAGGTCGTGGCTGATGAACAGCCAGGCAAGGCCCTTGCGCTCGCGCAGTTCGACGATCAGGTCGAGGATTTGCGCCCTGATCGAGACATCAAGCGCTGAAACGGGTTCGTCGGCCACGATGAGCCGGGGATGATTGACGATGGCTCGGGCGATGGCGAGGCGCTGGCGCTGACCGCCGGAGAATTCGTGCGGGTATTTGCCAAGATCATCGGCTGCAAGGCCAACGCTTTCCAGCGCTTCGACAACCCGTCCGCGCTTTTCGGTTCGTGAAGCAATGCGATCCAGAAACAACGGCTCAGCAACCAGCCGCTCGGCAGTATGGCGCGGGTTGAACGAACCATAGGGATCCTGAAATACCGCCTGGGCGAGATGTACGATGCCTTTGGTATCGATGATCTCGGGGGTGTTCAACACTTCGCCCTTTGACAGGATTTTGCCCGATACCGGGCGCATCAGACCGAGAATGGCGCGCGACAGGGTAGACTTTCCGCACCCTGACTCGCCGACCAGGCCGAGGATTTCGCCGTCCTGCATTTCGAAGCTGACATCGTCGACGGCGCGGAAAGGTGGTGACTTTGCAAACAGCGACATGCGGTGGCCGGGATATTCGCAGATGAGGTTTTCAACCGCCAGCAGCGGGGCATCGCAGGCTTCGGAATGCCATGGTTTCGACTGCGCCGGAATGTGGCTTGAGGCCTCCGCCAGTTGCGCCGTGTAGGGATGTTTGCGATTTTTGAGCACGGTTACCGCAGGTCCTGCCTCCTTTACCTCTCCCCTGCGCATGACAACGATATCGTCGGCAAGTTCGGCGACGACACCGAGGTCGTGGCTGATGAACAGCATGGCCATGTTGTCTTCGGCAACCAGCTCCCTCAGCAGTTCGAGAATGCGCGCCTGAACCAGCACGTCGAGCGCCGTGGTCGGTTCATCGGCAATCAGCAGTTTCGGCCGCATGGCGCATGCCATGGCGATGACGACACGCTGCCGCTGGCCGCCCGAAAGCTCGTGGGGAAAGCGCGAAAGGGGAAAGCGTTCGCGCGGCAGGCCGACACGGTCGAGGATCGCGGCTGCGCGTTCCTGCGCCTCCCGGTCGCTTGCGCCGGCATGAATGCGGATGCCTTCGGCAACCTGCTCGCCGATGGTTTTCAGCGGGTTGAGCGCCGTCATCGGTTCCTGGAATACCATGCCGATATCGTCGCCCCGCAGCGCGCACATGGTTTCCTCGCCGGCATCGAGCAGTTCCTGCCCGTTGAAGCGGATCGATCCGGTTGCGCGCGATCCCGACGGCAGCAATTGCATGATGGAAAGCGCGGTGAGTGACTTGCCGGAACCGGATTCGCCCACCAGCCCGGTGATGCGGCCGGGCTCAAGGCGGAAATCGACCTCCTTGAGGATCGGCTTTCCCCTGATCGAAAGGGATAGGTTTTCAACCGACAGCAGGCTCATTTGGTTTCCCGAAGTCTTGGATCGAGCGCATCGCGCAGACCGTCGCCCATCAGGTTGAGGCCGAGCACAGTCAGAATGATTGCCAGACCGGGAAAGATCGCCATGTGGGGGGCGATTGCCATCATGGTCTGGGCCTCGAACAGCATGCGGCCCCAGCTCGGCATGGGCGGCTGGGCGCCAAGGCCGACATAGGAGAGGGCGGCTTCGGCCAGAATGCCGAGGGAAAACTGGATCGTACCCTGGACGATCAGCAGGTTGGTGATGTTGGGCAGGATGTGTTCGATGGAAATGCGGGCGGCGCCCTTGCCGCTGACCCTTGCGGCCAGGACGAATTCCCGCGTCCACAACGACAAGGCGCCACCCCGCGTAAGCCTGGCAAATACCGGAATGTTGAAGATGCCGATGGCGATGATGGCGTTGATGGCGCCCGGGCCGAAGATCGCCGTGATCATGACGGCGGAAAGGATCGAGGGAAAGGCGAAGATCAGGTCGTTGGTGCGCATCAGGATGTCATCGGCGATGCCGCGTTTTGCTGCTGCCCAGGCGCCGAGCGGCACGCCGATCGCCATGCCGATGCCGACCGCGACCAGGGCAACGGCGATGGAGTTTCTCGACCCCACCATGATCATCGAGAAGATATCCCGGCCGAAATGGTCCGTTCCAAACAAATGGCTGGGCGAGGGTGGTTTGAGCCGGTTTGCGATGACCAGTTTCGTGACGTCATAGGGTGTCCAGAGGAAGGAGATCAGCGCCATTGCCAGAATGACAAGGGTGATGATCGCACCGATCAGGAATGCGCGGGACGCAAGAAGCCGCCGGGCAAGGCCGACTGGCTCGCTTCCGGCTTCCGGCAGGCGTTCGCCGGTATCGCTGCGCTGGCCCGTCATTGTGCTGTCTTTCGGAGCCGCGGGTCGATCCAGGCATAGACGAGATCGACGAGAAAGTTGGTAAGCACAACGCTTGCAACCAGCAGCAACACGGTTCCCTGAACCACCGGCAGGTCATGCTGGGTGATCGCCTGGAAGACCAGCCGCCCGAGGCCGGGCAGGTAGAAGACGTTCTCAATGATGATGGTGCCGGCCAGCAGGAAGGCGAATTGCAGCCCCATGATGGTGACAACCGGAATGAGGGCATTTCTCAGGGCATGGTGCCAGAGCGTCTGGCTGCGGGTCAGTCCTTTGGCGCGGGCGGTACGGATGAAATCCTCTCCAAGCACCTCGATCAGGGCAGAGCGGGCAATTCGGGAGAGAATGGCAGCCTGCGGCAGGGCAAGGGCGATTGCGGGGAGCGCCAGCGCTTTCAGGGCCGGCCAGATGCCTGCCTCCCAGCCCGGGAAGCCGCCAGCCGGCACCCAACGCAGCACGATGGCAAACAGATAGACCAGCAACAGCGCAAACCAGAAATTGGGGATGGCAATGCCGAACTGGGTTGCCGCCATGATGGCCGTGTCACTGGCCCTGCCGCGGCGTGCGGCGGCGTAAAGTCCAACGGGAACAGCGATCACAGTTGAAAGCGTCAGAGCCAGCAGGGCGAGGGGAAGCGAAACCCAGATGCGCTCGCCGATCAGTTCGCCAACGGAGGACGAGTAGGTAAAGCTCCTGCCAAGATCGCCTTGCAGCAGCCCGCCGATCCAGGAGAAATACCGCGTCAGCAGGGGCTGATTGAGACCCAGTTGTTCGCGCAGGGCGGCAACGGCATCTTCGGTTGCATTGATGCCGAGCATCAGGCGTGCCGGATCCCCGGGTACGATTTCCAGAACGGCGAAGATGACGATGGTGGCAAGCAGCAGCGTCAGGAGCAGGGAAAGCAGGCGGCGGAACAGAAAATAGCTCATGGATTGCCTGCGGAGAATGCCTTTTCCACTACCGGGGGTCCACGATGGAGAGCCCAGGTAGAGGGCGCAACGCTCACGCAGCGCCCCTCATTGAGCCGTTGCCTCAAGCGGTCAATCGTTCCAGTGGACACCGGTCAGATCGTTTGCCTGGACGGGCGAATTCTTCCAAAGGCCCTCGATCTTGGCATTCCATACGCCGGACTTGGCAAGCTGGAAGAGATACCCGTTGACGGCATCCTTCGAGATGATTGTCTGGGCTTCGCCCATCAGCTTGTAGCGCTCTTCGGTGTCTGCCGTGACGTTGAGCTTTGCGATGACGTCCTGCAGTTCCTTCGAATCGTATTTGAAGTAGTAATCCGGATTGGCGTAGATGCCGATGTCGAGCGGCTCTGTGTGGGAAACGATGGTCAGGTCGTAATCGCCCTTGAACGGACCTTCGAGCCATTGCTTCCACTCGACCGGGATGATTTCCAGATCAATGCCGATTTCGCGCAATTGCGAGGCGATGATCTCGCCGCCTCGCCGGGCATAGGTGGGCGGCGGCAATTGCAGCGTTGCCTTGAAGCCTTCCGGGAAACCGGCTTCGGCCAACAGTGCCTTGGCCTTCTCGATGTCATGGGGATAGGTATCGATCAGTTCTGCCTTGTAGGCAGGATGGTGCGGCGCGAAATGGGTGCCGATCGGCGTTCCCTGGCCAAACATGGCGCCATCGATGATTGCCTGGCGGTCGATGGTGTGGGCGATTGCCTGACGCACCCTGATATCGCTGAAGGGGGCTTTCGAGTTGTTGGTCGAGAGAATGGTCTCGCCCTCGGTCGAACCCTGCACAACGGCAAAGCGCGGGTCGGCCTCCAACTGTGGCAGGGCCTCGGGCGCCGGGAAGTTGGCGAAGGCATCGACATCACCGGCAAGCAGGGCATTGGTGGCTGCTGCTGCATCGGGAATGATGCGGAAGGTCGCCTTGGAAAGCGCTACGGCATCGCCCCAGTAGCCATCATTGCGGGTGATTTCGATGGCCGAGCCCTTGGCCCAGTTGGAGAACTTGAAAGGGCCGGTGCCGACAGGATTTTCCTTGTTGCCGTCTGCTGATTCCGGCGCGACGATGACCGCATCCCCCCAGCCCATGTTGAACAGGAAACTGCCGGCGGGGTTCGAGAGCGTCACCACCACGGTCTGGGGATCGCTCACCTCAACCGACTCGATGGCGGAAAACAGGCCCTTCTGGGCATTGGTCGAATCGTCGGCGCGGGCCCGGTCGAGGGAGAACTTGACATCTTCGGCGTCGAAATCCGTGCCGTCATGAAACTTCACGCCGCTGCGCAATTTGAAGGTGTAGGTCTTGCCGTCCTCGGAAACTTCCCAGCTTTCCGCCAGCGCGGGCATGACCTCGCCATTCTCGTTGATGCGGGTGAGCCCCTCGAAGACGTTGGCATAGACCACTTCATCGATGGCTGCTGCTGCACCAGCTGTCGGGTCGAGATGCGGCGGCTCCAGCACCACACCCATTACCAGCGTGTCCTTTGCTGCCAGCGCGGGCGCGGAGAGGAGTGCCGTGGACAGGAAGAGGGCTGCAGCAAGGCCGGTGGGAAAACGGTGGTACGACATGGGTTCCTCCCTTGAAAACAAATCCGTCGAGACCATAGGACAAGCCTGATGGCGGTTGCAACGCATTTCCCCGCTGCGCCATCTGATTGCCGTGCTGCGGTTACACCTTGCAGAATATGCCTGCCTCAAGCAGAATCCACCGGCAACGCCATGGTGGCGACAAGGAGGGGCAGATGTATACGGAATTGGGTGTGTGGCTTGGAATCGTGCTTGGCGGTATTGCCGGGTGTTTTGCCACCGGGCTGTTTGCCAACTGGCTGAAGGGCGTGCCGGTGATGAAGGTGGCGGGCAATCCGGCCAAGCATTTGTGGTCGATCATTTTTGCGGTGCCGATCCCGGTGCTGCTCTATCTTGGCGGTTCCGCCGGGCTGCTGCTGGCCTTTGCCTGGCTCGTGCTGGCGCCGACGATTGCCTCCAAGCTGCATTTCGGCCCCAAGGACGTGCCGGCCATGGTGCTCAACGCGTTTCACTGCGGTTATGCGGTGACAGCTCTGTTCGTGTATGTGCTGGTGACCTGGCTGATGTCGGTGGCCATTTCATAGAATTCAGATCGTAAAGTTCAGGCGACCGGGTGCAGCAGGGCGTCGATGGAAAGTGCCATCACCTTGGCGCTTTCGACCATGTCTGCAATGACGATGAATTCGTCGGGGCGGTGGGCGAGATCGAGAATGCCGGGTCCGTAAGCAATGCAGTCGTGCAGATGGCCGATGCGGGTAACGTGCTTCTGGTCGTAGGTCCCCGGTGAAACCACATATTCCGGCTCCTTGCCCAAGACGCTGCGGATGGCCTGGGCAACCGTTGCCGGTACCGGCTGGTCGCGCTCCGTCAGCATCGGCAGTACCTCCATCAGGTCGCGGATGGCATAGTCGAACTTCGGCCGATCCTTCTTCAGCGCCTCGAGGATGGAAACCACTTCGGCTTTCACCTCGCCGATGTCCTCCTCGATCAGAAAGCGCCGGTCGATGACCATCCGGCAGGAATCGGGCACGTTGGGGCTCGGCAGGCCTGAGTAATCGTCGGTCTGGCCGCCATGGATGGCATTGATGTTCATCGTCGAGGAGCGCGCGCCTTCCGGCACGACCGGCATGGCGGTACGTTTGGCATCGAGTTTGGGAAAAAGCTCGCGCTCGAAACGTTCCAGAACAGCCCCCATGTGTCGAACGGCGCAATCGCCGAGAAACGGCATGGAGCCATGGGCAATCTCGCCCTTGGTCTCGATCTCCGCCCACCACACACCGCGATGGCCAAGGCAGATGCGGT
>JAGRLQ010000412.1 GCA_020441735.1 Nitratireductor sp. | reverse complement strand
GGAAGATGTGCGAATTGGAGGCATAAGCCTGGCTGCGGCGGGCATAGACGCGCAGCACGCGCTCGGGTTCCTCAAGACGGATGCGGATTTCGATCAGGTTGGAATCGCCTACCGTATCGATCCAGAAGGGCCTGCCGATCTGCTTTGTGATTTCCTCCTGCAACACGTCGTCAAGAATGGAGAAGAAGGGCTTGGCGGTCGCCGGCGGAAAGGGGTCGGGTGGCAGGATGGCGATGTTGAGGCGCAACCGCTCCTGGGCGATGCGGGTGATCTCATCGTAGGTTTCATCCTGGGGGTAGGATTCGATGACATCGATGATGGCGGCCAGATCGGCGGTCACCGCCTTCGACAGGCGCTGGGTGACGGTCTGCCAGTGCCGCTCCATGAAGACATAGGCGATGACGATCTGCAGGATCACCATCGGGGTAATGATGATCAGGATGGAACGGGCGTACAGGCCCTTGGGCATCCTGCGGCCGAACCAGCGCATAAAGCGTGCCGGCGGGCTGCGCCGCCAGCTTCGGTAGTAGGTGTTGCTTTTCAGAATCCCCAAAGCCGGTCCCAAGTGATTTCTTCCGGCCGGGTTTCAGAACGCGGCCCTGTTGCGGCATCCTTATCCCGGAAACAGCCTGTAGCCAATGCCGCGTACCGTCTGCAGCCATTTCGGATCGCTGGGGTCGGTTTCGATCTTGCGGCGCAGGCGGTTGATCTGGACATCGATCTTGCGTTCGCCGGCGTCAGAACCTTCGGTAAGTAGTTCGTGGCGGGCGATGGTCTCACCCATGCGGCTGGCAAAGACGATCATGATTTCCTGTTCACGCTCGGTAAGACGGATCAGTTCGCCGTCACGCTTGAGCTCCCGGCGGGTGACCGAAAACTGGAACGGGCCGAAGCTGACATGCTCGACGGCTGGTGTTTCCGGCCGGCTGGTGCGCTTGAGAATGTTGTTGATGCGCAGCACCAGTTCGCGCGGGTCGAAGGGCTTTGGCAGATAGTCGTCGGCACCCGATTCCAGGCCGTCGATGCGGTTTTGCGTCTCCGCCAGGGCGGTCAGCATGAGTACCGGCACATCGCTCTCCTCTTTCAGCGAGCGTGTCAGGCTGAGGCCGGTTTCGCCCGGCATCATCACATCGACAATGAGAAGATCGAATTCAAGGCTGGCAAGATGCCGTCTGGCTTCGGCGGCTTCGGCGGCGAGCGTGATGCGAAATCCCCGTTCGGAGAGATAACGGCGTATCAGTTCGCGGATTCTGCGATCGTCGTCGATGACCAGCAGATGGGGCGCATCGTCGCTCAGCGCCGCAGGATGCCTTTGCGTGGCGGTGTCATCTGTCGCATGTTCCATGGTTCTGCCTTCGCAGTTGTTGCCCCTTCTTCACCGGCTGGCGGGGTTTCGCATGGCGCTCAAGAACGCCGCAATCTCCTCCCGGCTGACGGTATCCACTGCATTCAATGCCGCGCGGATGCGGCGGGACTGTGGCGCGGAAAGTTTCAGGATCAGCTCGCGGCCCGCCGGCGTGGGAAAAAGCAACCGTTGGCGGCGGTCCTCGCTGCCCGTTCTCTGAACGATGTAACCTGATTCAATGAGTTGCTTGAGAACACGGGCAAGACTTTGCTTGGTAATGGCCAGGATGTCGAGCAGTTCGGCCACGGTCAACGATGGTGTGCGGTTGACGAAATAGAGCACGCGGTGGTGCGCCCGCCCGAAACCCTGGGCCTCCAGAATGCGATCGGAATCGCTGACAAAATCACGATAGGCGAAGAACAGCAGTTCAATCAGCTCGATTTCACCGATGTCGTCATTGTTCAACGGGTCTGTGTAGTGGTCGGTGGTAAGGTCCATGCAGATCTGCTTGCCGTTGCAGCGCCATGCCTTTCATGGCGCCCAGCCTGATAATCACGGATCGCTCTCCGGTTGCAAGGCCCATCCGGTCGTAAGGTAAAGCCTGGCGAAATATGTCAGCACTATTGACACATTTTTGACCGAAGCATAGGCTTTTTCGATCGTCTTGGCTAATATCACCGGTAGAAACGGCTTTGGATGCTGTGCCGGCTGCAAGACGGGGCGCGAAACAGACATAATCACATAACGGGTTGGAGAATTCCGATGGCAGGCGTTCCTTACGATCAATTGGGTGGCCATATCTGGTTTAATGGCGAGTTCGTCGAATGGGGTGACGCCAAAATCCATGTGCTGACCCACGGGTTGCACTATGCGAGTTCGGTGTTCGAGGGCGAGCGCGCCTATGAAGGCGAGATTTTCAAGCTGCGCGAGCACACCGAGCGGTTGTTCTATTCGGCCGAAACCCTGGGCATGAAAATCCCCTACACGATCGAGCAGATCGATGATGCCTGCATTGCCACACTCGAAAAACAGGGCTTGAAGGATGCCTATATCCGACCGGTCGCCTGGCGCGGCAGCGAGATGA
>JAGRLQ010000089.1 GCA_020441735.1 Nitratireductor sp. | reverse complement strand
ATCCCGTCAACTACAGCTTCATCTTCGCAATCGCGATGATTGGCGGCGCTTTCCTGTCGGGCATTCTGCGCGGTGGCGTTGCCAAAGCAGAACGCGCCATGCCGCAGATCTGGCGGGCCAATTTCGGTGACAGTCCGTGGAAACGCTATGCGGCAGCCTTTGTTGCCGGGTTCGTGGTGCTCTACGGCGCGCGCATGGCGGGCGGCTGCACCTCCGGCCACATGATGAGCGGCATGATGCAGACGGCGGTTTCCGGCTACATCTTCGCTGCCGGCGCGTTCCTCGCCGGCATTCCCACTGCAATCTATCTCTACAGCAAGGAGGCCTGAGCCATGACTTCGATCCTGCTCGCAATCCTCATCGGCGGCGCGTTCGGCTTCGTTCTCGACCGGGTCGGCGCCACCAATCCCGACTACATCATCGGCATGCTGCGCCTTTCCAAACTGCATCTGATGAAAACCATCCTGCTGGCTATCGGCGTCTCGTCGGTGCTGATGTTCGGCGGGCTGATGCTGGGCATCGTCGATCCCGGCCATCTCAGCGTCAAGGCCGCCTATGCCGGCGTCTTCATCGGCGGCATTCTGCTGGGAATCGGTTTTGCGGTTGCCGGCTATTGCCCCGGTACCGGGCTGACCGCCATGGCGACCGGCCGCAAGGATGCCGTCTTCTTCGTTCTCGGCGGGCTTCTGGGGGCTGCCGCCTATATGGGCACCTATAGCGGCATCAAGGCAACGGGCATTCTGGACAACATCCTGGGCGGCAAGACCACGCTCGGCCAGATCGCAGAAACCGATTATCCCGCGCTCCTTGCCGTCAACGGTTCGCTTGTCGGCATCGTGATGGGCATCGTCTTCATCGCAGTCGCCTTCGCGCTGCCCGCCAGTCTGCGCGGCGAAGGGCAGAAAGTGGACGCCGGGAGCGCGAAACGCGCCTGACGCAATCAGGGTTCTGCTGAAATCGGCAGAACTCCGGCAAAAAAGCAAAGCGGGTCTTCGGATCCGCTTTTTTTGCGAGCTGCGGGAAAACACCGATTATCGCTTAACCGGCAAGGCCTTACAGTCGCAAAAATTGAGTTTCTAGTCGCGAAACAAACAGGTGCGTTCCCTCCGATTCCTGCTATAGGGGAAACTTGGCCCTGCCGGACGGGCAACCTTTCGCGCCGGTGCCGAACGACAATATTGCCATGCGCCGGTCAAGTTAAGGATCACGCCGATGTCTGATGATGAAATCATCCTCTCCGAACTCAACGACGAGGAACTCGTGCAGCAGATGCATGACGACCTTTACGATGGCTTGAAAGAGGAGATCGAGGAAGGCGTCAACATCCTGCTGGAACGCAAATGGACCCCTTACGACGTCCTCACCAAGGCACTGGTCGAGGGCATGCGCATTGTCGGTATCGACTTCCGTGACGGCATCCTGTTCGTGCCGGAAGTGCTGCTGGCGGCAAACGCCATGAAAGCCGGCATGTCCATTCTGCGCCCGCTGCTGGCGGAGACCGGCGCGCCGAAGCTCGGCTCCATGGTCATCGGTACCGTCAAGGGCGATATCCACGACATCGGCAAGAATCTGGTCGGCATGATGATGGAAGGCGCCGGCTTTGACGTGCACGATCTCGGCATCAATACCGACGCCGACGAATATCTCGCCGCGCTTGAGGAGCACCAGCCCGACATCCTAGGCATGTCGGCCCTGCTGACCACCANNTGCCCTACATGAAGGTGGTCATCGATACCATGGTCGCCAAGGGCATCCGCGACGACTACACAATCCTGGTCGGCGGCGCTCCGCTCAACGAGGAGTTCGGCAAGGCGATCGGCGCCGACGCATATTGCCGCGATGCGGCCGTTGCCGTTGAAACGGCAAAGGAATTCATGGACCGCAAGCACAACCAGCGGGCCTGAGCGTAGCGGGACCGGCAGGGCCGCCGTTTCGCCGGACCTGTGCTGCCCCAGGGCAGGAGACGGACCCGATGGAAAAAGCAACGCATAGCCCGCCGCAGCACCAATACCTCACTGCATCGTTTGCCGGTTGTCTGGCAGCCCTTGCAGCATTGTTGGCTGCAACCGCTATTTCGCTTGTAACAGGCAGTCCGTCGGAACCTGTCGGCCAGGAGATATTCGAGACCATCTCCGACCCTGCCGTCTATGCCAGTGGGCTGGCCCGGGCAGACGGCCCGCTACGGGCAATCCTGTTTGTCGATAGCCTGTTCATCATCGCCTATCTGGTGGCTGTCGGCTTTGCCATAGCAGCTTTTGCCGGTAGTTGCCGCCCTGCCGCCTGGTTCGGCGGACTTGCAATCATCGCCGTCGCCATTCTTGATGCGCTTGAAAACGCCACGATGGTGCAGTCTCTCGATCTGGTAGCCATGGGCGCACCGCTCACCCTTGAGCATATTGCCTGGCAGGCCTCGATCTCTGCGATGAAATGGCAGATGGCAGCGCTTTCCCTGTTTGCGGCCACCTTCACCCTGCCCAACAAAACCATGCTCGAACGGATACTCGTCTGGGCCATGCGCCTGGGGTTGCCGCTTACCGCGCCGCTGTTCGTCATGAATGCCTTCGGCCTGCGCGAAATCGCTCCGCTCGGCATGGGGCTGGCCATGATCGCAGGCCTTGCACTGCTGGCAGCCGTCACCCGTTCGCATCTTGGAAAACCATGAAAGAATATTATCTTTCAACAGGTTAAACGAAAGACAGGAATCGGGCTGACAAGCCGTTGAATCGAACTGTAAACTGAGCCAATGGCCGAAACGACACCCCCTTTGCCTGCCAAAATCCGCGTCATTGCCTGCGGCATGATTGCCCGCGAGGTCATGGCGGTAAATGAGCAACTGGGCTTCGACCACATCGACCTGAAGTGCCTTCCGGCCGAATACCATCACCATCCCGAGAAGATTGCCCCGGCCATGGACAAGGCAATCGGGGCTGCCCGTGCCGAGGGGTTTGAACACGTCTTCGTGGGCTATGCCGATTGCGGCACTGGTGGTGAACTGGACAGGGTCTGCAAGAAACACGGCGTCGAACGCATTGCCGGCCCGCACTGCTTTTCATTCTACGCAGGCAATGCGGCGTTCGCCGCCGAAGCGGATAATCTGATGACGACCTTCTTCATCACCGATTTTCTCGCCCGCCAGTTTGAGGCCTTCATGGTCAAGCCGCTGGGTCTCGACCGTCATCCCGATCTGAAGGCGATGTACTTCTCCAACTACACCAGAGCACTCTATCTGGCGCAAACTGAGGATGCCGAACTCGAACAGAATGCCCGCGCCATTGCAGACTATCTCGGGCTTGAGTACGAATACCGCCATACCGGCTATGGCGACCTCATTCCGGCCCTGGCTGCTCTCAAGCCCTGATCTCCCAAAAGGCATCATGACCTACCGCTACTATTACGAAGATTGCCCACCGGGCGCGGAGATGGAACTCGCTCCGCATACCGTGACGGCAGAGGAAATCATTGATTTCGCATCCCAATTCGATCCTGTTCCCTTTCATCTGGATGAGGAAGCGGGCAAGGCCTCATTCCTCGGTGGGCTGGCCGCCTCTGGCTGGCATGTCTGCTCGCTGGCCATGCGGATGATCTGCGATTCCTATCTGTTGGAGTCGGCCAGCCTGGGTTCCCCCGGCATCAAGGAATGCAAATGGCTGGCACCGGTGCTGGCAGGGGACACGCTGCGCGGCAAGGTGATTGTCGAGGGTGCCAGAACTTCGGCTTCCCGCCCGGGGCTGGGCCTGCTCGAACTGCGCTGCGAGCTTTACAACCAGAACGACCGGCAGGTGCTGATGTTCCGCAATACCGGCATGATGGCCACACGGGGCGCGGCATGAACCATATCCCGTCAACAGAAATGCCCGACTTCATGGTTCCCGGCTGGTCTGCGCAGCTTGGCGAACACACCTTTTCAGCTGAGGAAATCATCGATTTTGCCAAGGCCTATGATCCGCAGCCCTTTCATGTTGATGCGGAGGCGGCCAAATCGAGCCTGTTTGGCGGTTTATGCGCTTCCGGCTGGCACACAGCCTCGGTCTGGATGCGCAAACAGCGCGATTACACGCTCAATTATCTGGCTGAACGCCGGCAAACCGGCCTGCCGGTGGCCGAATTCGGACCCTCTCCGGGTTTTGAAAACCTGAAATGGCTGAGGCCGGTTTATGCCGGGGATACGATCACCTATTTCAACGAGACCACGGCCTGCCGTCAAAGCAAAAGCAGGCCTGGCTGGTATCTTCTGTCGGCTGCGAGCAGGGGTGTGAACCAGCACGGTGAGACCGTGTTAACCTTCGACAGCACCGTTTTCCTGAAATTTCCCGCCTGATCGCCTATATTCCCCAATAAAGCGCCGTGTCGCGATTGTTTGTTTGCGCGTCGTAACGTGCATAGCCTGAACGTCGCAATCAAAGCATGACAGGCGTTCAGTAAGGGTAGTTTGGATGGCTCAACTGCAGATCGTCTACTGGCGTGATATTCCTGCCCAGGTCATCGTCAAGGCTGGCCGGCGCAATGTCGCAAAACGCGAACTGTCGCTGCGCTTTACCGAGGCGATCGACATGTGCGCGATGCGATCCGGTGCTGCGGAAACCGATGATTATCTCGCCGAATGGCGGCGGGCCGATCCGGTCGACGTCAGCGACGACATCGAGACGGAAGCTACAAAAGCCGCCGAAACGCTTGAAACCGAATACGACAAGGAAAGGCTTGTACGATTGGTCAATTCCGGCGGCAGGGAAGCCTGACGCCAGACAATGAGGGATGCGTCCCTAACCGAAACCGCGATCCGGCGCTTTCCGGCAGTTGATCCCGTGAGGAACACACCATGACCAGCATTCCTTCCTCCATTGAGGTTTCGCCCAAACAGGCTGTCGAGAGCGAAGACCTGCCGGGCCTGTTTCCCGCCGGAACCCGGGTCTACATCACCGATGTGGGCACCGACCCTGCAGAAACGCTTACCGCAGGCGCCAAGCGGGTTGCAGACCTGGGCTACAAGCCCGTGCCGCATTTCGCCTCGCGCCGGCTGACGACGAAGGCCGCGCTCGAAAACCGCATCGCCATGATGACCGGCGAAGCAGGCGTCACCGACGTGCTGGTGATCGGCGGCGGCCTTGAAAAGCCAGCTGGTGAATTCGCCTCCACCATGGAGGTGTTGGAAACCGGTTTCTTCGAGAAGTACGGCATTACCCACATGGGCGTTGCCGGCCATCCCGAGGGATCGCCCGACTTTTCCAACGATGTTGCAGCCGAAGCCCTGCGCCTGAAACAGGCCTTTGGCGAACGCAGCGACATCGAAATGCGCATTGTCACCCAGTTTGGCTTCGATGCAGCCAAGTTCATCAACTGGGCGGAAGGCGTGAAGGCCTCCGGTGTTAACCTGCCGATCCATCTCGGCGTTGCCGGGCCTGCAAAAATCACCACCCTGCTGAAATTCGCCGCCATGTGCGGTGTCGGCAACTCGCTCAACTTCCTTAAAAAACGCGGCAATGCGCTGATGGCAATGGCAGCCGGCTTCGATCCCGATGAGGTCGTCAAACCAATTGAGGATCATTGGCGGACCGCGGGCACGGAAAGCCCGATTGCCCAGATCCATGTCTTTCCCTTCGGTGGCATGAAGAAATCCGCCGAATGGCTTGCATCCCGCGGCTCATGGGATATAAAGAAATCTTTATATCATGAAGCTGCGACTGCCTGAGCCTTTTGGCTCGGTGCAGATGTTGATTTTTGAATTTGACCCGGCCCTGTCTTTCCCGGCAGTGGTGGCGGGCGAAGCCGCCAGAACCTCAGGAATTCCAAAGCAAATGACCCAGACCATCGTCGCCTCTGCAACCCGGGAAGTCGTAATCGGCTTTGACCAGCCCTTCTGCGTGATTGGCGAGCGCATCAATCCGACCGGCCGCAAGGTCCTCAACGAGGAACTCGAGCGCGGCGACTTTTCCCGCGTCGAAGCCGATGCCCTCGCCCAGGTTGCGGCGGGCGCGAACGTACTCGACATCAACTCCGGTGCTGTCTTCTCCGGCAAGATGGCTGAAGACCCGCGCTATGCCGACAACAACTTCGTCGAGCCAACGCTAATGGCACAGCTTGTCGAGGTGGTACAGAACGTCACCGACTGCCCGCTTTGCATCGACTCCTCGGTTCCGGGCGCGCTGGAAAGCGGCCTGAAGACCGCCAAGGGCCGCCCGCTGCTCAACTCGGTTACCGGCGAGGAAGAACGCCTTGAGGCAGTTCTGCCACTGGTCAAGAAATACGACGTGCCGGTCGTTGCGATTTCCAATGACGATACCGGCATTTCCGAAGACCCGGACGTGCGCTTTGCCGTTGCCAAGAAGATCGTCGAGCGCGCTGCCGACCACGGCATCAAGCCCAATGACATTGTCGTCGATCCGCTGGTGATGCCGGTGGGCGCCATGGCAACCGCCGGCTTGCAGGTCTTCACCCTGGTGCGCCGCCTGCGCGAGGAACTGGGCGTCAACACCACTTGTGGCGCTTCCAACATCTCCTTCGGCCTGCCGAACCGGCATGGCATCAACAATGCCTTCCTGCCGATGGCCTTTGCTGCCGGCA
>JAGRLQ010000088.1:3856-7698 GCA_020441735.1 Nitratireductor sp. | reverse complement strand
TTCAGGAAGCGTTCGAACAGCAGCGAGAAGCGCATCGGGTCGATGTCGGTAATCAGCAGCGCCCAGGCAACCAGCGAGCCGGCGCCCGACCCCCTGCCCGGTCCGACCGGAATATCCTTCGACTTCGCCCAGCCAATGAAGTCGGCAACGATCAGAAAGTAGCCTGGAAAGCCCATCTGCTCGATGATCGACAATTCGTGCGCGAGACGATTGTCGTAGTCTTCGCGGGAGAAACCGGGTGCCGGTTCGAAAATCTCGAAGCGCTTCTCGAGCCCTTCCTCAGCCTGGCGGCGCAGCAGTTCCGCCTCCGCCTTGACCTGGGCCTCCTTGTCGTCAGTCTCCGATTTGGCAAAGCGCGGCAGGATCGGCGCGCGCTTTGGCGCCCGGTAGCAGCAGCGCATGGCGATTTCGACGGTGTTTTCCAGCGCCTCCGGCAGATCGGCAAACAATGCCGCCATGTCGTCCGCGCTTTTGAAATAATGCTCCGGCGTCAGCCGCATGCGGTCATCGGCGGCAACCACCACGCCATCGGCGATGCAGCGCAAGGCGTCATGGGCCTCGTAATCCTCCCGCACGGCAAAAAACGGCTGGTTGGTGGCAACCAGTGGCAGTTCCAGCTCATAGGCCAGTCTGACAAGATGCGGCTCGACACGTTCCTCCCGCGGATCGTCGCGGCTGCCATGGCGCTGCAGTTCGACATAAAGCCGGTCTTCAAAAATGCCGGAGAGGCGCTTGAGAAGCGTTCTGGCAGCATCCGTCTCGCCACGCTCCAGCAAACGGTTCACCGGTCCCTCGCTTGCGCCGGTCAGGCAGATCAAGCCTCCGGCGTGGCAGGCCAGGGTTTCAAGCGTCGTATGGGGTCCCGAAAGTGCATGATGATTAGCTGAAGCATCGCCCGGCAGTGGCGTAACGCCCGGAGCCGGTTCTTGGTCTTCCTCGTCGGAAGTGCTTTCGGCGGAAAGATCAGCGATGTCGCCGAGAAAGGCTCGGCTCGAAAGCTTGACGAGATTGCCGTAGCCTTCTTCGTTCATCGCCAGCAGAACGAGCGATGGCAGCGGTTCGGGGATATTGCGCTTGTTGCGCTCGGCTTCAGGATAAAGCGGGCCGAAATCAACCGCCAGCTTGATCCCCATGATAGGTTGCAGGCCTTTTGCCGCCGCCGCTTCGGAAAATTCCAGCGCGCCGAAAAGGTTGTTGCGGTCGGTAACGGCAAGCGCAGGCTGGCCATCGGCAACCGCAAGCTCAACGAGCTTCTTCAGCGGCAGCGCGCCCTCGAGCAGCGAATAGGCGGAATGGGCATGCAGATGAATGAATTTCGGTGCGGGACGTGCGGCTGCCTTGCCCCCATCAGAACCGGAAGTTCCCCCCTGCCGCGCCGTCCCTGCCGTTTCGGCAGCCAGTTGTTTGTGAAGATCTTGCTTTTTGGACACGCGAATCTGCTCCCTTGCCGGGAGCAAGTCTGGCCACGATATCAAATCGCACGCAAGGCACGCACACCCTCAGACGGGACTTTCCGCCCTGTCATAACCGCTATCCACAGCCAGCCGCTCAGCAGACCGCACCTTTGGATGACCGGTCAGATACAAAGTAACGGCACATCGGCAAACCGATGCTTCCCACATCGAGTTGCCGATTGCCTGCTGTCAGGCAACAGCCTGTAGAATGTCGGCCCAGGTGAACATGGCCACCAGGAACAGGGAAATCGTTGCAAACGAAGCAATGTCACGAAACGAAATGTACATACCACCCTCCAATTTCGCATTATGTACGTTGTATGTTCTTTATATGTTCTTATTTTGCTTAAGTCAAGCGGGCAGTTTTGAACAGCTGCGAAAACCGGCTTTTTACCAGGAGTGTTGAGGATTGTGGCAGAGAGGACCGTACCGGGCGACAAGAAAGCCGGTTACCGTATTTCTGCTGGCGCCGAGCTAGATCATTTCACGCTTCGTTAGAAGTGGGACAACGATTTAATCCGTTGGTTTGATTTACGCATTCAGGTTTTGCCGATTCCGTCAAAAGCTGCATTGCTCTAGAGCTCGCAGTCGACGACGCGGGCGTCTTCCAGCGTCACGATGCGGTCCATGCGCCGGGCAAGATCATGGTTGTGTGTGGCGATCAGGGCGGAAAGCCCGGTGCTGCGCACCAGCCGGTCAAGTACGGTGAAGACCCGCTCCGAGGTCGCCGGATCGAGATTGCCGGTCGGCTCGTCGGCCAGCAGCAGTTTCGGCCCGTTGGCGACGGCGCGGGCAATCGCAACACGCTGCTGCTCGCCGCCTGAAAGTTCCGAAGGCCGGTGGTCGGCGCGTTCCTCAATCCCCATGAAGGCCAGCAGTTCATGCGCCCGCTTTTCAGCAGCCACACGCCCTACCCCGCGCAGCATCTGCGGAACAACGAGATTTTCAGCCGCCGAGAACTCCGGCAGCAGGTGGTGGAACTGATAGATGAAACCGATGTCGTTGCGCCGCATGGCGGTGCGCTGATCATCAGCGAGTTTCACCGTCGCCTTGCCGCCGATGTAGATTTCGCCGGCACCCGGGCGCTCCAGCAGGCCGGCAAGATGCAACAGGGTTGATTTGCCGGCACCCGACGGTGCCACCAGCGAAACGATCTCGCCGGCACCGATCGAGAAGGAGGCGTCTTCCAGAACGCGCACCTGTTTGCCGTGCGCCTCGTTATAGATGCGCGTGACCTTGTCCAGCCGCAATACCGCTTCCATCATGCCCCCTATTCGTAGCGCAGGGCTTCGACCGGATCGAGCCGGGCTGCCCGCCAGGCCGGAAACAGTGTCGCCAGAAACGACAGCGTCAGCGCCATGAGGATCACCATGGTCGTCTCGCCCGCGTCCATCTTCGCCGGCAACTGGCTGAGGAAATAGAGTTCCGGGTTGAACAGCGTCGTTCCCGAAAGCCAGGAAAAGAACTGCCGGATCGATTCCACATTGAGACAGACGACAATGCCCAGAATGACGCCGGCAATCGTGCCGAAGACACCGATGGCAGCGCCCGTCAGGAAGAAGACACGCATGATGGCGCCCCGCGTCGCGCCCATGGTGCGCAGGATGGCGATGTCATGCCCCTTGTCCTTGACCAGCATGAACAGGCCGGAAATGATGTTGAGCGCGGCAACCAGCACGATCAGGGTGAGGATGAAGAACATCACATTGCGCTCGACCTGCAGGGCAGAGAAGAAGGTGGCGTTGCGCTGGGTCCAGTCGGTCAGGAAAAGCGGCCGGTCGGCTGCCTCTTCCACCGGCCCGCGCATCGACTGAACCGCATCCGGATTGTCGAGAAAGAGCTCGATCACATTGACCTTGCCTTCGGAGTTGAAATAGAGCTGCGCCTCCGGCAGCGGCATGAACACGAAGGTGGAATCGTATTCGCTCATGCCCACCTCGAAAATCGCATTGATCGGATAGGCCTTGACCCTCGGCGTGGTGCCGAACGGCGTTATATCACCCTCCGGAGAGATCAGCGTCAGCAGGTCGCCTACCGTCAGCCCGAGCTGGTTTGCCATGCGGATGCCAATGGCGATCCCCTCGCCCGTGTCGAACCCGTCGAGCGAACCGGCCTTAACCGTACCGGCAATCGACTCGATGCGCTTGAGGTCGGCTTCCCGCACCCCGCGCACCAGCGCGCCTGAACCGCCCGGCCCACTTGAAACCAGCGCCTGCCCCTCGACCAGCGGCACGGCAAGCTTGACGCCTTCAACACCGTTGATCCGGTCGGCAACCGCTGCGTAGTCCGTCAGTTCGCCATCCACTGGCGAGACGATCAGGTGGCCGTTCAAACCCAGAATGCGGTCGAGCAGTTCAGCCCGAAAACCGTTCATCACCGCCATGACGA
>JAGRLQ010000088.1:0-3842 GCA_020441735.1 Nitratireductor sp. | reverse complement strand
CGCCCAGCATGATGCCGACGAAGGAAAAGCCGGATATGACGGAAATGAAGGTCTCCCGCCGCTTTGAACGCAGATACCGGCCCGCCAGCATCCACTCAAAGGCGGAGAACGCACCGGTCTTGCCCGGTGCCTCAAGCCGCTCGCCCAGCGATGCTTGCGTATCTGCTGTCATGCCGCGACAAACCGGTTGATGGCTTCCTCGACCGTCACCGTGTCGCGGCTGCCATCGGCGCGGTTCTTGATTTCGACCTTGCCTTCGGCGGCAGATCGCGGGCCTGCAATTACCTGAAAGGGAACTCCGATCAGATCGAAGGTCGCGAATTTGGCGCCTGCCCGGTTGTCCGTGTCGTCATAGAGGACATCCACGCCGGAAGCCGGAAGCGCGTTGTAGAGCTTCTCGCAAATCTCGTCGCAGGCCGCATCGCCCGGCTTCATGTTGATGAGCCCGACATGAAACGGTGCTACTGCCTCGGGCCATTTGATGCCGTCTTCATCGTGGAAAGCCTCGATGATCGCCGCCACGAGCCGCGTCGGGCCGATGCCGTAGGATCCCATGTGGACGGTATGTTCCTTGCCGTCTGGCCCCTGCACCCGCGCATTCATCGGCTCGGAATATTTGGTGCCGAAATAGAAGATATGACCAACCTCGATGCCACGGGCTGAAAGCCGGTCGGCTTCCGGCAAGGCGTTATAAGCCGCTTCATCGTGCATTTCGTCGGTTGCCGCATAGGGCGTGGTGAATTCCTCGACGATTTTGGCCATCGCCGCATCATCCCAGTAGTCGACCCCAGCATCGGGCGCGTTCATGGACAGATAGGTCCTGTCGCAGAACACCTCGCTTTCGCCGGTATCGGCCAGAATGATGAATTCGTGGGAAAGATCGCCGCCGATCGGTCCGGTATCGGCGCGCATCGGAATGGCCTTCAGTCCCAGGCGCTCGAAGGTGCGCAGGTAGGAAACGAACATGCGATGATAGGCGGCTCTCGCACCTTCCTGGTCGATATCGAAGGAATAGGCATCCTTCATCAGGAATTCGCGGGAGCGCATGACGCCGAAACGCGGCCGTACCTCGTCGCGAAACTTCCACTGGATGTGATAGAGGTTGAGCGGAAGGTCCTTGTAGGAGCGCACATAGGAGCGGAAGATTTCCGTCACCATCTCCTCGTTTGTCGGCCCGAACAGCATGTCGCGCTCATGGCGATCCTGGATCCGCAGCATTTCCTTGCCGTAATCGTCATATCGGCCGCTCTCGCGCCACAGATCGGCAGACTGGATCGTCGGCATCAGGATTTCGTTGGCCCCGGCACGCTTCTGCTCCTCGTGGATGATCCTGCAGACCTTGTCGAGCACGATCTTGCCGAGCGGCAGCCACGAATAGATGCCGGCCGATTGCTGCCGGACCATGCCGGCACGCAGCATCAGGCGGTGGGAAACGATTTCCGCTTCCTTGGGAGTTTCCTTCAAGAGCGGCAAAAAGAACTTGGAAAGGCGCATCAGGGTTCCAACGGGAATCAGCTTTGATCGGGTTTGAGCTTATAAACCTGCAAAGTCCGGCGCTTACAAGTGTTTCCGCCAGTAGGACGGAACTAAGCGGCTGAACTAAGGCAACGCCCCGTTTGCATGTTTTGCACATGCTGGCTCCACTTTTTCGGCCCTCTCCAAAATCATCCCTTGATTGACGCAACGTCATATGCTTGAGGTGCCGCTACGTCATGCAGCTGCATGCTTAGCGTCATGCAGCTGTGATCAAAGGCACATACCAGGGCAGCCGGATGCGGCTAGGACAGCGCTGCGGGAATGAACTTAGGAGAACGAACCGATGAACCGTAGTTACAGCAGCCTGTTTGTCGAAATCGGCAAATACGCCTTCATTACCGGAGCGGTTGTTGCCGCGCTGGTAACGAGTGCGGCCATGGCCTCTTCACAGGGTTTCAAGGCACCCGTTGCCGGCCCGATGAAAGCGATTTCCGCGCAGTTGGCGATCAAGTCGCCGAAAGTCAATGTATGCCCGGCAACGGCCACCATGGCCGGATGGATCCACACCTCCAAGCCCGGTCAGGTATCTTACATGATCGCCAGAAAGGGCGGATCGGTTTCCGGCCCCTTCACGCTTCAGGCAGTCGAAGCGGTAAATGGCGGCATGGCGAGCTTTTCCAAGAGCTTTCAGGTCCACAATGCCATTGATGCGGAATACCGCATTCTCGTTTCCGGCAGCGATGGCAAGGTGATGAGCAACTGGGTGCCGCTCAGGGCATCCTGCAAGATCAAGCTCGGCGGCTGACAATCAGCCAGCCGGCTTGCCCATCCGGCATGATTACCGCCCCATCAGCGCTGCCTCTTGTCAGCGCTGGGATGGCGGCCTGGGCAGGAACTCGGAAACTTCCGCAAGTCCGATACCCATCACCTGGGTGGCGTAATACCAGACAAAGAACAACGTTCCCGAAATCAGCGTGTTAAGGCCGAGAATACGCCGCAGGCGCAGCCTGGCCGGTGCGCTGGGCTCGGTTCCGGGTACCACTTCTCCGGCCTCGTCCTGGGTTTTCAACCCGATCGACAGGACGGCGAACAGGCACACCCACCAGAACAGCACGTAATAGGCAAACAGTGTGAGTATTGCCATGTTCAGACTTGTTCCAATTCGACCAGCGTGCCGCAGAAGTCCTTGGGATGAAGGAACAGCACCGGCTTGCCGTGGGCACCCGTCTTCGGTTCGCCATCACCCAGCACCCGCGCGCCCTCGGACTTGAGTTTGTCCCGCGCGGTGATGATGTCCTCGACCTCATAACAGACGTGATGAATGCCACCTGAGGGATTGCGCTCCAGGAACGGCGCGACGGGAGAATTCTCCCCCAGCACTTCCAGCAATTCGATCTTGGTATTGGGCAATTCGACGAAGACCACGGTAACGCCGTGTTCTGGCAGCGCCTGAGGTTCGCTGACCGTACCGCCCAGTGTATCCCTGTAAACGGCGGTTCCCGCTGCAAGGTCGGGCACCACGATTGCCACGTGATTGAGCCTGCCGATCATCACAACACCCCGTTATTTCTAGATCTTCGCCACGAACACCGTCACGACCGGCTTCTTGCCCCAGTGATAGCGCGCCGTTGCACGGACCGCCTTGTAGACGGCATCTTCCACCACTTGCGGATCCTTGCGCCGCTTCGGCGGAATGCTTTCCGCCGCGCCGTTGGCGGCATCATAAAGCACATCCTCGAAGGGATCGCCATCGGCGGTGACATCGGGAAGCCCGTGCACCGAGATGTCGATCTCATCAGCAAGCCGGCCGTTGCGATCGATTACCACCGAACAGGCGACAAGCCCCGTATAGCCGAGCTTGCGGCGCTCGCTGACACCAATCTCGTCTTCGCCGCCGATCAGGTTGCCGTCCTTGTAGATACGCCCGAAGGTCACGGTTCCGGTGATCTCGGCTGGCCCCGGCGCCAGCCGCAGCATGTCGCCGTTTCTGACCGAAGCCACTTCCGGCACGCCGATCTCGGCAGCCAGATTGGCATGGGCATTGAGGTGCAGCGCCTCGCCATGGACCGGTACGGCAATCTTCGGCTTGACCCAGTCATACATCTGCTTGAGTTCGCTGCGGCGCGGATGGCCGGAAACATGCACCAACTCGTCGCCATCATTGATGATTTCGATGCCCCGGTCGGCCAGCATATTCTGGACATCGAGAATGGCTTTCAGATTGCCGGGAATGACGCGTGAGGAATAGATCACCGTATCGCCGGCGGAAAGATGCACGCGGGGATGGTCGTCACGTGCCAGCTTGCCCATGGCAGCCCGCTCCTCGCCCTGGCTGCCGGTACAGATGATGACCAGCTTGTTGCGGT
>JAGRLQ010000411.1 GCA_020441735.1 Nitratireductor sp. | reverse complement strand
GCCGGCCCCCTGCGCGGCATTGTTGCCAATGATGTGCAGGCCTATGACATGGTCGCCTATGCCTCGATCCGCGGCGGCATCGATGGGGTCTATCTGCAGGCCTTTGGCCAGAATCCCGACAACTGGATCAAGTGGTCGCCGGTCACCTATGCCCGGCAATCGAGCGGCTTTCCGCCCTTTCTGGTCATGTATTCGCGCTCTCACCGCCCGCGCCGGGCGATCGTCTCCGTCGCCTTTGCCCGCGAACTGCGCCGCCGCGGCACCAACGTTACCCTGTTCGACGGTTCCCGCTATACCCACGGATCGATTGCCCGCGGCATTGGCGACAGCGCCGAGGTGACAAGGGCACTGGACAATTTCCTGCGCCGGGCCTACCGGTAATCCCTTTGCATGCGCCGGGTCGAACGAGCCCGCGCGCCTTAACCGGGAGGCTTTCCAATGGCTGTTGGACTGGGCAGTATCAGCGAACCCGCGCGTGAAATCGACGTCATCCGCAAGACCGATGTGCTGGTGGTCGGTTCCGGCCCTGCGGGCCTGTCAGCTGCCCTTGCAGCAGCCCGCGCCGGTGCCGAGGTTACCCTTGTCGAGCGCTTCGGCTGCCTTGGCGGCAACATCACCGCAGTAGGCGTCGAGGGCTTTGCCTGGTACCGCCATGACAAGACGGTGGAAGCAAACGGCATCGGGCGCGAATTCGAGACCCGGGCGCACGAAATGGGCGCTGCCGTGCCCGAAAGCCAGTCGAACTCCTATGAACTGGATTCCGAAGGTTTCAAGCTGGTCGCCGATACGCTGGTCGAGGAGGCAGGCGTTCATCCGATGATGCACCGCTTCTTCGTCGCCCCCATCATGGATGGCGATGCTGTCACCGGCATCATCACCGAATCGAAGGCCGGACGCGAGGCGATCCTGGCCAGCCGCATCATCGATGCGACCGGCGATGCCGATGTGCTGCACCGCGCCGGTGCGCCAACCTTCAAGACGCCGAAGGAAGACATGATGGCTGCTTCCGTCATGTTTCACGTCGCCGGAGTCGACAAGACGAAGTTCATGGATGGCATCCGTAACGATCCCCAGACCTACAAGGACTGGGGCGGCGGTGGCGAATGGAACATCGAGACCTCCGGCAAGGAGGACGACATGTTCTCGCCCTTCCTCAAGAAGCCGTTCAAGAAGGCCATCGAGGACGGGCTGATTCCGGCGCACCTGCAGACCATCGCCGGCACCTGGGGTGCGCTGCATGACACCGGTGAACTGACCTACA
This sequence comes from Nitratireductor sp., assembly GCA_020441735.1. Lineage (GTDB taxonomy): Bacteria > Pseudomonadota > Alphaproteobacteria > Rhizobiales > Rhizobiaceae > Salaquimonas. The sequence goes on along the minus strand of JAGRLQ010000411.1, from coordinate 2,141 downwards.
TGAACCTCATTCATCTCGACGGCTGCGATGGTACCGATCCCGATTCGATGACTGAATTCGAGATCGAGGGCCGCCGCCAGTCGATGATGGCGATCGAGGCGCTGCGCCGCTACATGCCAGGCTGCGAGAACGTGCGGCTGAGAAATTTCGGCATGACCATCGGCATCCGCGATACCCGCAAGGCAGACTGCCGCTACAACATGACCGAAGACGATGTTCGCCATGAAGCCCGGTTCGAGGATTCAATCGGCATCTATCCCGAGTTCATCGATGGTTACGGCATTCTGATCCTGCCGACCACGGGGCGCTATTTCCACATGCCCTACCGCAACCTGCTGCCCAAGAAGGTCAAGAACCTGCTGGTGGCCGGCCGCTCGACCGGCGGTGACCGCATTTCCCATGCCGCCACCCGCAACATGAGCTGCTGCGCGGTGACGGGGCAGGGGGCAGGCATTGCCGCCGCCCTGTCGCTCAAATCGAACCGGGAACTTGACCGCCTCGACGTCGCACAGGTGCAGAAGGAGCTTGACCGCCAGGGCGTGCGCTACCAGTAGGCACGCCAGGGCGAGGGGATACCCATGACAGCCCTGAAGCGCATATTGGCCGGATTTTCGCCGGTGGCGATCGGCCTGGGCATCACCATGTCCGTCTCCTACGGCACGATGTTCTATTCCTTCGCCGTGCTGGCCCCGGCCATCATGGCGGAGTTCGGCTGGTCGCGAACGCTGGTCTTCGGTTCGTTTTCGGTGGCCCTGCTGGCTAGCGCCATCTTTGCGCCCCTGTCGGGCAGGGTGATGGATCGGTTGGGCGGGCGCGTCGTGCTGTCAGTGGGAACCGTACTGGCGAGCCTGGCGCTTGCCGCGATGTTTTTTGTCGGCACGCCGATTGCCTATCTTGCTGCACTGATCGCCATCGAGGCCATGGCGACCTTCGTGCAGTATGAAGCGGGCTTTACCGCCATGACGCAGATCCGCCAGGGCAAGGCGCGCGCGGCGATCTCGGCGATCACGCTGATTGCGGGGTTTTCTTCCACCGTCTTCTGGCCGCTTTGCAGCTTCCTGCTGGAGCATTTCACCTGGCAGCAGGTCTATCTCTGGCTGGCAGCGATCAATTTGACCGTCTGCCTGCCGATCCATCTGTCGCTGCCGCGCCATGAGGCGAGCCTGAACCCTGCCGCCGCCGCGCAGGAAACACCGCTTCCAGAACCGCTGGCGGGCAGGGATCGTACGGTGGCCCTGTCAGCCCTCGCGCTTTCGTTTTCAGCAGCCGGATTCGCCGTCGTCGCGGTTCAGGCGCACCTGCCACGCCTGTTGCTCGAGACAGGATACTCGGTCGCCGCTGCGGCAACGGTGGGCGCGATGATCGGTCCGTTTCAGGTCGGTGCCCGGGTGGTGGAAGTTCTCTTCGGCCAGTCGCGCCATCCGCTATGGACGGCACTTGCCGGCAATGGCGCGTTGCTTGCCGGCACGGCGCTGATGTTCGCCTTCGTGCTCGGCATGCCGGCAGCGATTGCCTTCGCGGCTTTCTTCGGCGCCGGGCAGGGACTCGCCCATATCATTCGTGGCGCCGTCCCGCTCTACCTGTTCGGTGCACAGGGCTATGGAAAACTGACCGGTAATCTCGGCTTTTTCCGCATACTGGTGACAGCTTCCGCACCGTTTGCCATTGCCTGGATCAGCGATCTTGGCGGCAACCGTCTGGGAATCGCAGCGATTGCGGCTGCGGGCCTTCTCGCCTTTCTGCCGGTGATCCCGCTGCTGCGTTATGCTTCCCGGCAGCAGGCAGGCAAGGCTACGGCGCGCTGATCTCGACGTTGAAGCGTTCGATCACTTCCGCGGGCTTAACATTGCCTGCCTTGATCCCGGCACCGATGCCCATCAGTTCGGCAAAGGAAACCGGTTCCTCGGGTCTGGCCGTCAGCGTGATCGACCCGGAGGTCTGCAGGAAGCGCCCGACGGCCGACGACACCGAGGAAGCAAACTCCGGCACATCGAGCGGTGCCATCATTGCGCCCACCATGAAGGGAACCGCCGCCAGCATGTCGTCCTTCGTCTGGCCTGACTGGGCTGCCTGCATCTCCATGATGCGGCCCGTCAGCGACTGATCATCGAGCCGGATGCGCATGTCCTTCACTTCCAGTT
>JAGRLQ010000410.1 GCA_020441735.1 Nitratireductor sp. | reverse complement strand
ATTTCAAATCAATCTGTTTGCCGGAAGAATCCCACTTCCTGACGGGTGAGCACTCGATCAGATATTGCGCGGAAGAGCCTTCGCAGGCGATTTTGACAGCAGCATCAAGATCAGCCTCGCTTTGCCAGCCGCACAGATAGGTGTGCCAGTGCGGGCCTTCCTTGTGCTGCATGAAGATGTCAGCGCTCCAGCCAGCAGGATAACACCATTTCACCCGCAGGCAGTCGCCGGCTGCCGCTCCAGATTCCATGCACTGTTTTCTCGCGCATTCAAAACCCTGGTCGGCATTGCCCGAAATGCAAACGCCGCCGCCCTGTTCGGGCGCTTCGACAAAGGCGATGCCCACCGGCCCGTCCTGCGCCAAACCGGCAGTAACAGGGAAGAAAGAGGCAGGGAGCATCGCTGCGAAAACGGCGGCGATTGCCTGAATTCTCCTCGGTTTCATCCTGTCTTTCCTTCTGCCCGTTTTGCCCTGTGCTTTCTGGGTGCACGGCCCCGCGTGCTATGGACAATCGGTGCACATCACGGCATAACCGCGCTCAAGTCAAACCGGAAATGCAGGCCCTGCAATGTCGCTTCTTACTCAGTTCTTTACCTGGTGGAACGGTTCAACCTGGGGAACCCGCTTCTATACCTGGCGCAAGGGTAGCAAGGTGGGTGAAGACGAGTTCGGCAATGTCTATTATGAAGGCGATGGTGGCCGGCGCTGGGTCCAGTACAACGGATTGGCAGAGGCCAGTGCGATCCCCGCCGGATGGCATGGCTGGATGCATTACCGCGTCGATACGCCGCCTTCGGATGAAAACTACCAGAAGAAGGACTGGGAACTGGGCCATCGGCCCAACCCTACCGGCACCGGAGCAGCCTATTACCCCAAGGGCTCGATGGCCAATCCCCAGGAACGGCCGGAAGTGACCGGCGACTACGAGGCCTGGCGGCCGTAACGCGCCCGGCAGAAAACCGGCAGAAAGACACGGGATGCTCACGGGTGAAGCAAGCGCGCCGGAGGGAATGCGGCTTTACGCGGTGGGCGATACGCATGGCCATCTGTCGCTGACCCGGACACTCTTTGACAAGATCGAAGCCGACCTTGCCGATGCACCGCCGCAGCGTTACCGCATCATCATGCTTGGCGACTATTGCGACCGGGGGCCGGATACAAACGGCCTGATTGATTTTCTGATCGGGCAGGCCAATCACCACGACATTGTGTTCCTGCTCGGCAATCACGATCAGCGTATGCTGGATTTCGCCGACGGGATCGACGAAGCGCCGTTCAATTTCTTCCGCTATGGCGGGGTTGAGACCCTGCAATCCTACGGTATCGAGCCGGGGGAGGAACACGAATGGCTTGTTGCCTCACGAGCGTTTTCCCGGGCGCTTCCTACCAAGCATCGCAGGTTTCTGTCGTCCCTCAAGCTTCACCATCATGATGGTGATTACTTCTTTGCCCATGCGGGCGTGAAGCCCGGCATTGCGCTTGATGCGCAGCAGGCAAAGGATCTCATCTGGATCCGCCATGAATTCCTTCAGCATCAGGGCGATTTCGGCAAGGTTGTCGTGCATGGTCACACGCCGTGGGACCGGGTCGATATCCAGCCCAACCGCATCAATGTGGATACTGGCGCCTATGACACCGGCATTCTGAGTTGCGTGGTGCTGGAAGGTACCGAAATCCGAGTTCTGCAGGCTGCTGGAGTGGAGGACTAAGCCTCCTTGGAACTGCCGCAAAGGCATGGTAGAGGCGCGGGCACGGCAGGCTATGAGAATCGCCTTCCGTGGCAAGAATAACGAGATGCGGCCTTGATGATGCAGACCAGTCAGCGATCCCATACGATGCGTTGTGACCAACAAAGACGGGCCAGCGGGCACTTCTTGCGGGCAGCGCTGCTTGCAGCTGCTGCCGTGGTGCTGCCGTTTCAAAGCGCGGCGAACGACAAGATCGCCAATCGCGTCGCGGTCTTTTCCGGCATCGACAAGATTACCGGCCGCATTCACACCTTCGATGTCTATATCGACGAAACCGTCCAGTTCGGCGCGCTGCAGGTGACGCCACGGGTATGCTATTCGCGGCCTGATACGGAAACTCCGAAAACCACCACCTTTGTGGAAGTCGACGAGATCACGCTGGATTCAAACATCCGCCGCATCTTTACCGGCTGGATGTTTGCCGACAGTCCGGGCCTCAATGCCGTGGAGCACCCGGTCTACGACATCTGGCTGAAAGACTGCAAAATGGATTCCGACGTACCGCCGCCCTCATAGGGGAAGAAGTCGGCATCCATCTCAACGGCGTCTGCCAACAGTTCCGAATATTCATCCCGCGGGATGTCGATGGCGCCAAAGCGCTTGAGATGATCGGTGGTGAACTGGGTGTCGAGCAGTTTGAAGCCGCCTGCCTTCATGCGGTGGACGAGATGCACCAGCGCCACCTTGGAAGCATCCGGCACACGAGAAAACATGCTTTCGCCGAAAAATGCAGCCCCCAGCCGCACGCCATACAGCCCGCCAACCAGTTCATCGCCTTTCCAGCACTCAACGCTGTGGGCATGGCCGAGCAGGTGCAACTCACCATAAAGCCGCTTGATACGCTCGTTGATCCAGGTGGTTTTGCGGCCCGGCATCTGCTCGCTGCAGGCTTCGATGACACGGTGAAACGCAGTGTCGATGCGGATTTCGAACGGGTTCCTGCGCATTACCTTGCGCAGGCTTGCCGGGATGTGAAAATCCTCCAGCGGAATGACGCCGCGCATTTCCGGTTCGACCCAGAACAGGCCGGGATCGTCGGCGGATTCAGCCATCGGGAAGATGCCGCAGGCATAGGCCTTCAGCAGCACTTGCGGCGTGATTTCAAGCAGGATGTCCTGGGTTCCGGCCATGGCAGTTCCTTGTCCCTATCCCTTGGAGATAGCGATTCGCGCCACTGGCTGCAATGGCCAGGCTGAAAGCGTGTAATCAGGATTCCCGGTTGGCCGCCAGGTATTTTTCCAGCCAGTGGATGTCGTATCTGCCGGCTTCGATATCGGGATTGTTGACGAGGTCGCGGAACAGCGGAAGGGTGGTCTCGATGCCGTCAACGACGAATTCGTCGAGCGCTCGGTGCAGGCGGCGAAGGCACTCCTCGCGGGTGCGGGCAT